>JAUNTM010000143.1 GCA_030538675.1 Capnocytophaga sp. | reverse complement strand
TCTCCAAAGGAGAGGGGAGCCACTCGGATAGCATTGAGCTTTTTCTCCCCTCTCCCTTGGAAATCGAAGATTCATCGAAACCAAAATCTAAAATAATAAAAATGAGATAGAGGGATTGGGGGGGGGGAATTAAAGCGTTGATTTACAACGCTTTCTTACATCGAACTCACGTTATTTACAAAAAAACTGCCACACTTTGGGGTATGGCAGTTTTCGTGAGTAGTTAGTGATGGAAAAAGAACTTATATCGAGCTTCGGTGTCCGATTTTTACATGCGAATGTTGGTCTTCAGCATAGTCTTCGTATGAGGTACGGAAGCCTACGAGTGCCACTTCAATAGTATCTTCTTTAGCCCGGATATTGGCAAAATCTTCAATCATTTCGAGAATATCTTGAGCAATATAGGATGTTTTTTCGGCATCGAACGTTACTTTCGTATTTGGCTTTACATTTTTGAGCGTTTTTTTGATAGCGGCTTTGTTCAAAAACGATACTTCTTCGGCAAGCGTGATAGTGATATCATCTGCTTTCTCGAGGTCTTCACGGCTCAAGTAGTACGCACGCTTCATGTTTCCTTGCAAAATATAAAATACCGAAATTGCCAAACCAATCCCTACGCCTTTGAGCAAATCAAACCCTACAACGGCTATCATCGTAGCGATAAACGGGATGAATTGGTATTTCCCTTTGTGCCAAAAGTGCATGATTGTAGCGGGTTTTGCCAATTTGTATCCCACCAAAATTAAAACTGCTGCCAATGTTGCCAGCGGTATCATGTTGAGAAATACCGGGATTGTCAAGACGCATATCAGCAACAGCACGCCGTGAATGATTGCCGACACTTTGGAAGTTGCTCCGGCGGTAGCATTCGCGGAACTGCGTACCACCACCGAGGTCATCGGAAGTCCGCCGAGGATGGAACTCAACATATTCCCTATTCCTTGCGAACGAAGTTCAAGGTTCGTATCGGTGATGCGGCGGTGCGTGTCCATACGGTCAGAAGCCTCGATGCAAAGCAACGTTTCGATAGAAGCTACAATGGCAATGGTCGCCCCAACGATCCAAACTTGGACATTGGTAAACCCAGCAAAATCGGGCAAACGTATCATATTTTTAAAATCTTCTGCCGTTTGCGGAACAGGAATTTTCACCAAATTGTCCTCCCCTATTGCCAACGGACTGCCCGTGGCTATAAAAATCTGATTGAGGGCAACCCCCAAAATTACTACAACCAATGCCGCAGGAAGCATTTTGAGTTTTTTCAAAAAAGGAATTTTGTCCCACACGACCAATACCAAAACCGACAGTAAGGCGATGACCACCGCTCCGAGCTGAATATTGGAAATCAATTCAGCAAAATAACTGAAATTCAACCCTTTACCGAAAATATTAAGGTTTCCGATAAAGTCGTTGTCATACCCAAGGGCGTGCGGAATTTGTTTGAGAACGATAATCACGCCGATACCTGCCAACATCCCTTCGATAACTGACGTAGGAATGTAATTGGAAATAGAGCCGGCACGCAAAAAACCCAATACCAATTGGATAATCCCTGCAATAAGCCCCGCACAAAGAAAGAGTTCAAAAGCTCCCAACTCGGTGATAGCCGCGAGAATGATAGCAGTAAGTCCTGCCGCAGGTCCCGATACCGAAATATGCGAATTACTCAAATATCCGACGACAATACCACCGATGATACCTGAAATAATGCCCGAAAGCGGTGGTGCTCCCGAGGCTAAAGCGATACCCAAACACAAAGGCAAGGCTACCAAAAAAACCACTAATCCTGAAGAAAAATTGGGTTTGATTTCTTTAAACAAATTTGTTTTTGTACGATTCATAGTATGTGTAAAAAAAATGATTGTTAGTATTATTCTGATACGGTACGGCAGGATTTTGTGCCCTACCAAATGAAAGGGGAAATCTGTATTCCGAGCGGTCTTCTTTCTGCAATAAAATATTGATTGCCATATATATAAAATTATCCTGTGTGAAAATAATTTTAGATACAAAAGTACATGCAGATACTTTGAAAAAGTTGGTAAATTGACCACAAAACCTTTTAATGCTTTAAAGTAAATCATTAAATTGTTTATCACCAAAAAAGTACCCCAACGGCAATTCCTTTGAGTTATTATATATTGATGGAAATAGGACAGAAAGAATCCGAAAAAAATTATGCTTCGGGAGGTGGAGAGAATATAGTCAGATAATGTTCTATGACACAACGGTCGGTGTAGACAAAATCTGCTTTTTTTGCAGAAGTAGCCGCACTTTGGGGAATTGAAAAATGGTGTGTTGAATGCTGTTTTTCTTCTTCTGCGGTATTTTGTGTTTCTTCTTCCGACATATTTTGGGCTGATACCACAGCGATATCCCAGTCCATTACCAACGCAACGGTAGGTAAGGTCAAGAAATTGGCAAAGAATAGTAATGCTATGATACTTAATACTTTCACAGTCGGAATGCTTTTTTAATTATTTTTTACGGCTCATTACCCATTCTGAATTGGTAAGGTCGTATATTTTCTGGATGTCTTTGAGGATTTTTTTGTAGTCGATTTTTAAATCTACAATTTTTCCTGTGTGCAAATCGAACACCCAACCGTGTACTACGGGATACCCTTCCGTTATGTAACGCTCTTGTACACAAGCCATTTTGATAACGTTGATACATTGTTCTTGTACATTGAGCTCTACAAGGCGGTCATAACGCTTATCTATATCTTCGATAGCGTCCAACTCTACTTGGTGCAAACGGTATACATCACGAATGTTGCGCAACCAAGGATTGAGCAATCCTAAATCTTGAGCGGTCATCGCAGCTTTTACACCTCCGCAATTGTAATGCCCGCACACTACTATGTGATTGACTTTCAGGTGTTCTACGGCATATTGGATAACCGAAGCCGCATTCATGTCAATCGTATTGACAACGTTGGCAATGTTGCGATGTACGAATACTTCGCCGGGAGCTACTCCCATCAATTCTTCGGCAGTAACTCTACTGTCCGAACATCCGATGTATAAATACTCGGGATTTTGGGTCTTTGCCAGCTCAGAGAAGAAGTTTTTATCTTCTTTTAGCTTGGACTCTACCCACTTTCGATTGTTCTCGAAAATTTGGTCATAAGACTGTGGCATAAATAAATGGTTTTAAAATTATCGCCCCAAAAATATTTATTTTCAACGACATTTTAAAATTAAACCCGTTATATTTAATATTATTTAACATCAATACGTACTTTAAACTCCAAAATCGACGATTTTTAATGATTTTTTCGCAATATCGTTACATTCTCTTTACCCGGCACCATTTTAAGGTTTCGTAGCACGTAGCATTTCCCGCTTTCCGGGTGGTCCGGGGAGTCTTTCCACTCTAAAGCCACACGAAAGCATCGCGCGCCGGACACTTCCTTTGGCCGCATACGTAACCAATACACCTCTGTTTTTCAATGCTTTATACATTTTTTGAAACATCGCTTCTGTCCACAATTCAGGTTGTACTTCTGCCCCAAACGCATCAAAATAAATCAAATCATACGCATTTTCATCATCAATTTCTTCAAAAAACTGTTTTCGTTTGGTCAAAGTAAAAGTTTCCGACAAGCGGATTTCTTTTTCCCATGCTGCCGTGTGCATTTGCTGATAAACATACTGTAAATCAACTTCTTGTAATTTTGAAGCATAATTCATCATCGCTACTTCGTCGGGCGCAACCGGATAGGCTTCCACAGCAATGCAATCGATTTGTAAATTGCGATGTGCGTGTTCTTTGTATGTTAATAAAGTATTCAAGCCCGTTCCAAAACCTATTTCCAAAATAGCAACTTTTTCATTCTCAAACAAGTACAATCCATTTTGTATAAACACGTGATAGGATTCTTGTACCGCCCCGTATCGGGAATGATACGTTTCGTCCCATTCGGGAATGTACAGCGTATGCGAGCCGTCGGAAGTTGTTATCAGCGTGCGTTTCATTTTTTTTAATTTATTTGAAGTTATTTGAATGCTTCGCTGTTTGAGGTTGTTCGATTGCCTGCGGCGTTTGATGTGGTTTGAACGCTTCGCTGTTCGAGGTGATTTGAACGCTTCGCAGTTTGAAGTTGTTCGATTGCCTGCGGCGTTCGATGTGATTTGAAAATCGAATTAAATTAACGTGAGTTCGATGTAAAAAATATTGTAAATCAATGTGTTAGTCCTCACCCCCAGCCCCTCT
>JAUNTM010000023.1 GCA_030538675.1 Capnocytophaga sp. | reverse complement strand
CTCATTTCCAAATTTCCAAAATGCCTCATTTTCAAATTAAAAAACTATGCTTAAAAATTGGCTACATACCTTTATCTACCACACTCGCAAGGAATTACTTTTTTCGGTGCTGAACCTTTTGGGGTTGGCAATCGGTATTGCGGGTGTCATTTTCGCTATCCTTTATTGGAACGACGAACACTCGTATGACCGCTGGAATCCGCAGACGGCGTACATCTACCAAAGCACCGTAACCGCACCGAGTCTCGGTGGTACGTGGGCTTCTACGCCGGCACCGTTCGGGACGTATGTACAGGAAATCGACGGTGTGGAAGCGGTCTGCTTTACCCGTCCCAACTACACTTACGACCTCGTAATGGCAAACGGCAAAAAAGAAATGCTTGACAAAATCGTCGATGCCGAAAACCGTTTTTTTGAGTTTTTTCCGTTTCCGTTCGTTTACGGAAGCCCCGAAACGGCTATCGAACCCAACAGTATCGTCCTTGAGGAAAGTGTCGCAAAACGCTTCTTCGGCGATGAAAACCCTGTGGGAAAAACCGTCCGCTACGGAAGTTCTAAAGAATTGACTGTCAAAGGTATCTATCAAATTCCCGGCAATACCTCGTTTATGCCCGAAGCCGTCATCAATGAAGTTGCCAAAACTATTGAATATAATAAAGATAGTTGGGGAAATTACAATTTTTCAATGTTAATAAAAATTGAAAATTCAGAAAGATTAGCATTTGTTAACAAACGTATGAATGCAATTTTTTATGAAAACGTAATTGTACGAATGGCAAAAGAACAAGGGGTAACGGTCGAAGAATTTAAAAAAGAATGGCCAGAAATGACCTTTTCGTTCGAGCCGCTTGCCGAAGCCCGACTGCATTCCGACAAACAGCAATATCCGGAAGGACGTGGCAATTACCAGTTCCTGCTGATACTTTCGGGCGTATCGGTACTGATATTGGTGCTTTCGGTCGTGAACTACATCAACCTCGCCACGGCAAGTGCCATCAAACGGGCTAAAGAAGTGGGAATTAGAAAGATAGCCGGAGCTTCACGGCTGAATATCGTATTGCAGTTCATTTTTGAAACCCTCATCGTTACGCTGTTTGCCATACTCGTAGCCCTCTCGGTGGTGGAACTTCTGCTGCCCTCATACAACCTTTTTCTTAACAAAGAAATCGTGCTGAACAGCCGTCAGTTTTTCGTACAATTGGCAATATTGCTGTGCATCGTAGTAGCGACGGCAGGCATTTTCCCTGCAATGTATATCTCTGATTTTCAAGAAATAAAAGTGCTGAAAGGCAATTTCGGCCGAAGCAAAAGCGGTACGTGGCTGCGTAATGCGATGCTGGTGCTGCAATTTGCCATCGCTTCGTTTTTCATCATCTGTTCTTATACGGTGTACCAGCAGGTACAGCATCTTACGAATAAAAATTTGGGATTCAGTGGCGACCAAATCCTGCGGATACGCTACCAAAGCACTGGCAATAATTCACGAGAAATCTACGAACGGTACGAAACCGTAAAACAGGAACTGCTGAAAATCAACGGTGTGGAAGGTGTCGGGACGGGACCGTTCACCTTCGGAAGCGGTGCCAACAGTTCGTCGGGTTTTGGTTATCAGGGAACGATGATTCAGGCTCAGAATATTGCGGTGGATTTTGATATGCTCGATTTGCTGAAAATCAAGGTTACCGAAGGACGGAATTTAAATCCCGATTTCGCTTCGGATACCGTTACTTCAATGCTTATCAACGAAACAACCCGACGGCTGATGGGCGAAAAAGACCCTATCGGGAAGCAAATTGACTGGAATGACCGCACCCTGACAGTAGTCGGCGTGGTGGATGATTTCAGTCTGTACAGCCCGCAAAGCGAAGTGCCGCCGATGGTGTTTTTCCACCTGAAAACGGTTGATTGGATGATACACAACATCAATTATATTTATGTAAAAGCCAATGCTTCGGATATGCAACAAGCCCTTGCTTCGCTTGAAAATTTTTGGATAAATAATGTTAATAGCGATTATCCGTTTGAATATGATTTTGTTGATAAAGCCTACGCCCGAACCTATGAAAATTACGTAAAACAGCAAAATCTTTTCGGATTGCTCAATTTTGTGGTGATATTGATTGCCGTATTCGGACTTTTTTCGCTGGCTTCGTACTCGATACAACGGCGTATGAAAGGGATTGCTATCCGCAAAACGCTCGGAGCAAACACCCTCGATTTGCTGAAAAATCTTTCGGTACAATACCTCATTTTTTGCATCATCGGGTTTCTGCTTGCCGTACTTCCGTCGTACTACGTGCTGATGCTCTGGCTTGAAAATTTTTCGTACCGCATTGATATTTCGCTGTTGGCGTTCGCCGTAAGTTTCCTTGTAATGACGGTGCTGACACTCGCCGTCGTGCTGTTGAGAGCCTACCGTGCCACCAAAGTCGATATGCTGAAATATTTGAAATATGAATGATTTTTAATTTGAAAATTTGGCAATTTCCTTCGGCAGTCGCAAGCTCGTGTGAAAATTTGAAAATGATTTAGCCCTCACCCCCAGCCCCTCTCCTTTATGTGAGCGAAAGCGAGGAAGTGTTAGGGGCTGGGGGTGAGGAATTTGACAAATTAATTAACTCATTTTTTCTTACATCACATAATTTTAAAATCACGTTTTATGAATACAATGAAATATTTCATTCTAAATTTCACAAACTTACTTGTTTTTATAAGGAATTTTAAAATTTCCGAATTAAAATCAAGAGTAAGTCATTTTCAAATTTTCACACGAGCTTACGACTGCCGAAGGAAATTGCCAAATTACCTAATTCTCTTCCTCTGTTTTTCCGCTTACGGACAGACCGATTTTTGGGACGTAGAACGCTGTATTTCAGTAGGGTTACAGAACAGTTACGACCTTCAAATCAAACAATTGGAAACTGTCCGAGCCGAAAAAGCACGCACTTCACGGATAAGTACGCTATTGCCGAATGTCCGCCTGTACGGAAGCCAAACCTATGATTTCGGTTCGACTATCAACCCGGCGAGCAATACACGGGTCAGCCAGAATATCCAATATGATAATTTCAATGCCCAAGCGACAATGAATTTGCTGGATTTCAGCAGTTTTGCCCTTGCGGGGAAATCCGTTCTTGATGTTGAACGAAGCCAAATCAGCCGTAAAGCTGCCGAATATCAGTACCAATTATTGGTAATGGAAGCCTTTTATCAGGCGTTTTTTGCACAGGAATTGCTCAAAATCCAGCGTTCGCAAATGGAAAATGCCGATTACAATCTCGACCGCATCCGCCGGGAAGTATCGCTCGGAAGCAAACCGCAAAGCGACCTCTACGATATGCAGCTCAGCCACTCGCAAGAGCAAATCCGCCTGACGGAAACCGCCCAACGCAAAGAAATTCTTTTAACAGAACTTTTCCAGTTGTTAGTAGTCAAAGTAACTGACATTGAAGATATTGAATTACAAACAGATATTTTTTCAGAAAATAACGGGAATTTTGTTTACAATCCAAAGCTGCATCTCGCCGAACTCGACTACGAATATGCGTTGCAGGAAGTGCGGGTACAGCGTGCTCAATTATTGCCCAATCTGCAGGGATTTTACCGCTGGTCAACGTTTTATTACAAACCGCTGAACAGCCCGCAAATACAGGTAAACGATTTTGGCACACAAATCAGCGATAACCGTAACCAACAGTTTGGTGTACAACTTAACATTCCTGTTTTCAATGGATTCCGAATTAGAAAGCAAATCAATGCCGCTAAAATTTCTGCCGGAATACAAAAAACACAACTCGAAGCCGAACGCCAAAAACTCACTAACGAAACCGACCTTATCCGTCAAAAAATAACACAACTCGCCATTTTACAAAACGAATTAGACACGGCTAAAAACTACGCCCAAGCCTCATTCCGTACCGCCCAAGCCAAATTTGAACACGGAAAAATCGAGGCTGTTGTGTTTTCATCGGTCAAAAACCAATGGCTGTCAGCCCAATACAACGCCCTCAAAAACGATATCGAACGGCAGTACGCCCTGCGGAAAAGGACGGTTTTGGAAGGGAATAATTTCCGATAATACCTTTTTGTAGCTCAATCATTATTTTTCTTTTTCAATTTTTTTATTCATATACATTTTATTACGCCATAATTTCATACTTTTGTAGATTAAATCCGAATATAGGAGGAATTTATGACCGAAACCAAATACAAAAATGTCGTAATCATCCCGACATATAATGAAATTGAAAATATCGAGGCTATCGTCAGAGTTGTATTGGCACTTGAAATAGCTTTTGATATTCTTGTGGTAGATGACAATTCGCCCGATGGCACAGCCCGGTGTGTCCGCAGATTGCAATCAGAGTTTAGCGGACGCTTGCATTTGGAAGAGCGTGCGGGCAAAGCCGGCTTGGGTACAGCGTACATACACGGCTTCCGATGGGCATTGGCTCACGACTACGATTATATATTTGAAATGGATGCCGATTTTTCGCATAATCCGTCCGATTTATGCCGTTTGTATGCCGAATGTGCCCACCATGGAAGTGATGTTGCGATCGGTTCTCGCTATGCGAACAATGTGGTAAACGTCGTCAATTGGCCAATACGCAGAGTATTGCTTTCGTACGGGGCTTCGATATATGTAAAATTTATCACGGGAATGAAAATCAATGATCCTACGGCGGGATTTATTTGTTATTCGCGAAAAGTCATTGAAGCTATCGACTTGGATAAAATACAGTTCGTGGGCTACGCTTTTCAAATAGAAATGAAATACAAAGCGTATCTGAAAAAATTCAAAATCACGGAAGTTCCTATTGTATTTACCGACCGAGTGAATGGCAAATCCAAAATGAGCAACGGCATCATCAGAGAAGCTGTTTGGGGTGTATTTGCCATGCGTATGAAACAATTATTTGCATAAAAAAATGAATAATTATCTGATTATCAACGCTAATGTAGTCAATGAAGGAAAAATAATTCCTTCCGACCTTTTGATTGAAAACGGTCGGATTGCTCGCATAGACAGGTCTATAACTCCGCCAACCAATAGCCGGATTATTGATGCTGCAGGGGGCTATGTATTGCCCGGGGTGATAGATGACCAGGTTCATTTTCGAGAACCCGGACTCACACACAAAGGTAACATCGCCAGCGAAAGTGCTGCTGCCGTAGCCGGGGGCGTTACGTCTTTTTTTGAACAGCCCAATACTTCGCCGCAGACGACAACCATTGCCCTTTTGGAAGAAAAAATGGCAATCGCAGCAAGTAGTTCGTTTGCCAATTATTCGTTTTTTCTTGGGGGGACGAACGATAATCTCGAAGAACTCAAGCGTCTTGATAAAAATACATGCGTAGGGGTAAAACTATTTCTCGGTTCGTCAACGGGGAACATGCTGGTGGATAATGAGAAAACAATCGAAAATATATTTACGAATATCGACCACATCATTGCGGCGCATTGCGAAGATGAACATACCATTCGGGAAAATCTAAAACTGATGCAGGCGCGCTACGGTGAAGCTATCCCGCCAAGGTTGCACCCCGCAATCCGTAGTAGCGAAGCCTGCTATTTGTCATCCTCTAAAGCGGTTGCATTAGCCCAAAAAACAAACGCCCGCCTGCATGTATTTCACTTGTCTACTGCCGCCGAAACAGCATTGTTCAGAAACGATATTCCTCTGGAAGATAAAAAAATAACGGCCGAAGTATGTGTGCATCATTTGTGGTTTTCGGATGCTGATTACGATACCAAAGGTAGCTTTATCAAATGGAATCCTGCTGTAAAAACCGCTGATGACCGCTATGCGCTGTGGCAGGCCTTGTTGGACGACCGCCTCGATGTCATCGCTACCGACCATGCTCCGCATACACTCGCCGAAAAACAACAACCCTTGTATACGCAAATCCCTTCGGGGGGACCTTTGGTGCAACATTCGTTGGTTGCGATGCTCGAAAAATATAGCGAAGGACGTATTTCTATCGAAAAAATTGTCGAAAAAATGTGTCATAATCCCGCTGTTCTTTTTGCTGTCAAAGAAAGAGGTTTTCTCAGAGAGGGCTATCATGCCGATATCGTTATTGTCGACACGGACCGAGCGTGGACTGTTGCCAAGGAAAATATCCGCTACCGGTGTGGTTGGTCACCTTTTGAAGGAACTACATTCCGCTGGCGAGTTACGCACACGTTTGTCAACGGATATTTGGCGTATGCCGGAGGTGCGTTGCAACCACAACCTTACGGACAGCGTATCAACTTCAACCGATAATCCTGATGAAAAAATTCACACCTATTATATATATATTCCTTTCGGTATGCTTGTGGGTTTTCGCCTCTTGCCAACGCAATATCATTCCTAAACCCGAAAAATTTATTCCCGAAGAGCAGATGGAACAAATCCTCTATGACTTGTCGCTATTGAATGCCGCCAAGAGTATCAATTATGATTTGGCTGCCAAGAATGACATAAGCGTTCAATCATTCATCTACGAAAGATATGCTATCGATAGTTTGCAATTCGCTGAAAATATGGTGTATTATGGTTCTACTCCCAAAATATTCGGACGCATGATGAGTAATATCGAGAAGAAACTCAAAGCGAAGCATGATAGTCTTTCGGGTAGGGAAAGAGAAGAACTCCAACAAGAGAAAAAAGAAGTTGAGGCGAAAGAACTTCCTGTAAAAGCTATTGAAGAACTCATCAAATAACGCATTGGAAGGCTTACCGATACATACTATATTTCCGCAATGGGTGTTCCCTGTGTTCGTGTTTATTTTTGTACTGATAGCGTCATTGCGCATCTTGTTTCCAAATCGTTTTACGGAATATGTACGCCTTCCTGTGAATAACCGTTACGTCATCATTTATGAGAAAAAAGAAAAAAAGCTACAACTTTTCACACTCATATTGGCGTTGATACAATGGCTTTCGTTGAGTTTATTTCTTTATTTATGGCTTGATTACCGCCAATTTAGCCTGCCGTTTGGAACACCGTTCTTTTTTATAGATATTGCTTTGGCGATACTGATATTGCTTCTTTTGAAATTCATCGTACAACGTAACATTCAACAACTTTTCGACCTAAAAAGGTTTGCGAAAAGCTATCTATTCAGCCGTTTAGCCTATTCAAATTATGGGGGAATAGTAATGGCGATAACCTTATTTATCGTTTCCTACGCATTATCTTTGCGTGAAATTTATTTTTATATAATAATTATTATTTATTTGATTGTCAATATATTAAGCTGGATAACTATTATAAAGATTAATCAAAATCAACTAAAACGATACATAGTTTATTTTATTTTGTATCTTTGCACCTTCGAAATAGCACCTTGCATATTCCTATATCATTTGGTCGTTTCGGCATGAAAACATAAATAGCTTATCGGTATCGGTAAGCAAATCAACGAATAAGAATAGTATTACAAAATTATGAAAGTCAGAACCATTTTAGTTTCACAACCCGAACCTAAACCTGAAAATTCACCTTACATTCATATTATCGAAACCCAAAAAGTAAAAGTTGATTTCCGACCTTTCATAGCTGTCGAAGGCGTAAGTGCCAAGGATATCCGCCGTCAGAAAATTGATTTGACCAAGTTCACAGCGATCATTCTCACGAGCCGAAAAGCCGTCGACCATTACTTCCGTATTGCCGAAGAAATGCGCTTCAAAGTTCCCGATACGATGAAGTATTTTTGCCAATCGGAAGCCGTAGCATTTTACTTGCAGAAATACATTACGTATCGTAAACGTAAGATATATGTAGGCAAAAAAGATTTTGCAGACTTGCTCTTGCTGATGAAAAAATATAAAGACGAATACTTTTTATACCCCGGGTCAGATGCTTTGAAACCCGAAATTCCAAAAGCACTTAACGATATCAAAATCAAATGGGAGCGCGGTGTTTTCTACCGTACGGTACATTGCGACCTTACGGACATCAAAGATATCAAGTATGATATTTTGGCGTTTTTCAGCCCGTCGGGAATAGAATCGCTATTCAAGAATTTCCCTGAGTTTTCACAAGAAAATACACGTATTGCAGTCTTTGGCGACTCAACGATGAAAGCTGCTGAAAACGCAGGATTGACCATTGATATCAAAGCTCCAACACCCGAAGTCCCGTCAATGACGATGGCTCTTGAGCAATATATCAATAAGGTAAATAAAAAATAATTTTAATTTAGGAATTTGTTGCCCTTACAGCCTGCTCCTTTCCAAAAATTCGGAAGGAACAGTGTGAAAAATATAGTTGTCCTATTTTATACGTTTGCTACTTAAATTTTGTATTTTTGTATGGTGGTTAAATGATTTATTTTGCGGATTTTGGGATGATGGGCAAGATGCAAAAGTATGGTCATACTGCGGTTTTTATGATGTACATTTAAAAAACGGTTTGTCTACCGGCAACACTCTAATTCCTAAAACTAAAACCTAACCCCTTGACAATGAATATCGCAATCGTATGTTACCCCACCTTTGGCGGTAGTGGCGTGGTCGCTACCGAATTAGGAATGGCATTAGCCCGCAAAGGTCATAAAGTACACTTCATCACTTACAATTATCCGGTGCGGCTCGATTATCTGGGGCTGAATATCCGCTTTCATGAAGTACACGTTGAGGAATATCCGCTCTTTTTGCACCAGCCGTACCAGTTGGCATTGTCGAGCAAGATGTATTATGTCATCAAAAAGTACAAAATCGATGTGTTGCACGTGCATTATGCCATTCCGCACGCTTCGGCAGGCTATATGGCAAAGCAGATGCTCAAGAAGGAAGGTATTGAAATCCCGATGATTACAACGCTCCACGGTACGGATATTACCCTTGTGGGAAACCATCCGAACTACAAACAGGCGGTAACGTTCAGCATCGAAGAGTCGGATATTGTTACCTCTGTTTCCGAAAGTTTAAAGCAAGATACGTTACGGCTTTTTAACATTCAGAAAGAAATCCACGTAGTCCCGAATTTTATCGAAATAGAAAAAGAGAAATCCGTAACACCTTGCAAACGAGCCATTATGGCATCACCTGACGAACGAATTATCACCCACGTGAGCAATTTCCGGAAGGTAAAACGCATCTCCGATGTAGTAGAAATATTCAACCGTATACAAAAACGCATTCCTGCCAAACTGATTATGGTGGGCGAAGGTCCTGAAAAAGAAGCCGCTGAAAACCAATGTAAACGATTGGGAATCAAAGAAAAAGTAATTTTCTTAGGAAATACGTCCGATGTGGACAGGATTTTGTGTTTTTCTGACTTGTTTCTGCTACCGTCCGATTCGGAAAGTTTCGGTTTGGCGGCACTCGAAGCAATGGCGGTGGGCGTTCCCGTGATTTCCTCCAATGCCGGCGGACTGCCCGAAGTGAACGAAAACGGATTTTCGGGATTTATGGGCGATGTAGGCGACGTGAAAACAATGGCAGAAAAAGCCCTTTACATTTTAGAAGACGACCAGCGATTGTTACAATTCAAACAACAAGCCAAAATATCGGCAGAACGATTTGACGAAACCAAAATTATACCTTTATATGAAAACCTGTATTACGCTGCCTGCGAGATGGTTAAGTAGTTTTTTCCTTGTCGGGATACTGCTCCTGTCCGCCTGCAATAGCACCCCGAAAGGGAACGAACTGTCCTTTGCCGACATTACGAGCCAAATTGATACGGTAACGAATTTTTCGCCCTTGGCGCAACAATTAATAGCGTTGGCTGCCGAGAAAAATGCTTCGGATTCGGTGGTTATCCGTCTTGAAAAACGGGATTACCACTTCCGTGAAAACGGGGCTTCCGTCAAGGAACTCTATATCTCGAACCACGACCAAGACAATCCCAAAAAAGTCGCTTTTTACCTCGAAAATCTTAAAAATGCAACCATTGACGGCAACGGAAGCAATTTTATTTTTCACGGACGGATGATTCCCATCGTACTGAAAAATTGCGAAAACGTAACGCTGAAAAATTTTTCGGTAGATTTTGAATTGCCACACCTCAGACAGTTGGAAATCAAAGAAGTAGATGCCGAAAACGACATCAGTATTGCCGAAATCTATCCGCAGGGAAATTACAGCATCAATGGCGGTAAACTTGTCATCGAAGGCGAAGGCTATGCTTATGCGCCATTTTTGTCGATGGCATTTGATGCCGATAAAAAACTGACGCATATCCGTCGCGATGTTAATTTTAATCCAAAGGAAGTGAAGGAGCTGTCGCCCAACCGATTGCAAATCAGCGGTTGGTATCAGAATGCACAAACAAAACCGGGCGAACGGTACGTGTTGCGTACCTATTACCGTCCTGCTCCGGGGATTGTAATTGATTATTGTAGAGACACTTACCTCGATAACGTAACCGTGCATTACGCAGAAGGAATGGGGTTGATAGCCCAAATGAGCGAAAATATTACCCTCAACCGTTTTTCGGTAGCACTCAAAGGCGAAAGCGACCCACGCTATTTTACCACGCAGGCCGATGCCACGCATTTTTCGGCATGCAAGGGTGTTATCCGCTCGGAAAACGGACTGTACGAAGGAATGGCAGACGATGCGATTAATGTACACGGAACGTATCTGAAAGTAAAAAAACGTATTGATAACCAGTCGGTAATAGCAGTGTATATGCATCCGCAAGCCTACGGATTTTTGTGGGGCGAAGCGGGCGACAAAGTACAGTTCATCGCCTCCAAAACAATGGATTTGGTCGATGCCAAAACCTATACCATTAAGGAAATAAAATCCGTGGACAAACCGACTGAATTTGGAGCGAAAGAGTTTGAAATTACCTTTACGGAAGCTATTCCCGATGTGATTTCTTCAGAAAATTCATTTGGAATTGAAAACTTGACGTGGACTCCCGAAGTGATTTTCAGTAATAATATCATCCGAAATAATCGGGCGAGAGGGGCGTTGTTCAGCACACCGAAACGTGTAATTTGTGAAAATAATGTGTTTGACCATACCCACGGCACGGCGATTTTGCTTTGCGGCGACTGCAACGGCTGGTACGAAACGGGAGCGTGCCGCGAGGTCATCATCCGTAACAATAAGTTTATCAATGCGTTAACGGCAACGTATCAGTTTACCAATGCCGTGATTTCCATTTATCCCGAAATTCCTGATTTGGAAGGACAAACACAATTTTTCCATTCGGGAATTGTGATTGAAAACAACGAATTTGAGATGTTTGACAAACCCATATTGTATGCCAAATCGGTTGACAATCTGATATTTAGAAATAACAAAATTACGACTAACAACGATTACGAACCGTTCCATTGGAATACGTATCCGTTCTTTTTTGAGCGGGTGAAAAATGTACAAATTATTGGTAACCAATCCGAGAAACCGTTTTCGATAACCGATGTGATGACTAACCTTTCGGACGATGATGCGGTATCGGTAGAATGAAATTTTGAAAGTTGAAAATTGAGAGTTGAAAGTTGAAAAATTGAGAATACAATCTATTCGTAACGTCAATTTTACATTAAAAAGAACTTTCAATTTTCAACTCTCCATTTTCCACTAAAAAATCAACTGTCAAGCAACCGCTCAAGCGACACGATGTCTTGTATCATCACTTGTCGGGCTTTACTTCCTTCGGACGGTCCGACAATGCCTGCGGCTTCGAGCTGGTCCATGATACGTCCTGCACGGTTATAGCCCAACTTCATTTTCCTCTGAATCAACGAAGTAGAACCTTGCTGAGCGTTAATGATAACTTCGGCGGCTTCACGGAAAAGAGGGTCTCGTTCTGATGGGTCAAAGCTAAGGTCGGAACTTTCACCGTCAGCCCCGATAAATTCGGGTAGCAAGTAGGCATCAGGATAGGCTCTTTGGTTGCCGATGAATTCGGTAATATGATTAACTTCGGGGGTGTCCACAAAGGCACATTGGATACGTATCGCTTCATTGCCTTGCGTGTAGAGCATATCGCCCCGCCCGATAAGTTGGTCAGCGCCCGAACCATCTAAAATGGTACGCGAATCTATTTTGGAAGTTACCCGGAATGCGATACGAGCTGGGAAATTCGCCTTGATAATCCCCGTAATAACGTTGACCGACGGGCGTTGCGTAGCGATAATCAAATGTATCCCAACGGCACGAGCTAACTGTGCCAAACGCGCAATCGGGAGTTCTACTTCTTTACCAGCGGTCATAATCAAATCGGCAAATTCATCAACCACCAATACTATATAAGGTAAGAAACGGTGCCCGTCATTCGGATTGAGCTGCCTCATTTTGAATTTGGCATTGTATTCTTTTATTTGGCGTACCTCGGCATTTTTGAGCAATTCGTAGCGGTTATCCATTTCGATACAAAGCGAATTGAGCGTATTGACCACTTTCGAGGTATCGGTAATGATAGCGTCCTCACTGTCAGGTAGTTTGGCAAGAAAATGACGCTCAATTTTGTTGAAAAGCGTAAGCTCTACTTTTTTCGGGTCAACGAGGACGAATTTCACTTCCGCAGGATGCTTTTTGTAGAGTAGCGAAGTCAGTACTACGTTGAGACCTACGGATTTACCTTGTCCTGTTGCTCCTGCCATAAGCATGTGGGGCATTTTGGCGAGGTCGACCACGAAAGTTTCGTTACTGATCGTTTTACCAAACGCAATGGGCAGTTCCATTTCGGCATTTTGGAATTTGGGTGAAGCTATCATAGTACGCATAAATACAGTGCTCGCTTTTTTGTTAGGCACTTCGATACCGATAGTTCCCTTACCGGGAATAGGAGCGATGATGCGGATACCCAAAGCCGCTAACGAAAGAGCGATGTCATCTTCCAGATTTTTGATTTTGGAAATGCGTATTCCGGCGGCTGGAACAATCTCGTATAGCGTTACGGTAGGTCCTATGGTTGCTTTGATTTGCGAGATGTCTATCTTGTAGTCTTTCAGCGTTTTAACAATCGTATTTTTGTTTTCTTCAAGCTCTTCTTGATTGATGATAATACCTGTTTCTTTGGGTTCGGTAAGCAGGTCGAGCGTCGGGAAACGGTAGTTACTCAAATCAAGTGTTGGGTCAAACTCACCAAAATTTTCCACTAATTTTTGGGCAAGCACTTCGGGTTCTAATTCATTTTCGGAATTATTTTCTACTTGCAATTCAAAATTCTCAGGAGTTTGGTTTGATGAAAACGCTGAATGCTGAAGATTTTCGGTAGAATTTTCTATTTCTATCGAAATATCCGATTTTTGCAGGTCTTCGGAATTGATTATAGTTTCTTCGGTTTCGAGGAGTGGAATTTCTTTTTTATGTGTAAAAACATCAATTTTTTCTTCTTTTCCAGATGATGCTACATTAGTTACCGTTGTGCTGTTGGCGGGAATAGGTTTTTCGGAAGCGTTGTTTTTGACAAATTTGTCCATCCATTTTTCCCATAGTATTTCCATTTTTTCGGGAGTAAGTTCCGCTTGTATGGTAATGTACAAAATCATGAAGAAAAGCAACAAGAGTATTGTACCAATAAGCCCTAAGTAGGTTTGCAAAAACTGATTGATTTCGTAGCCTGATACACCGCCGAGGATGCTGTTTTTGTCATGCAAAAAACCAAAAACAACCGAAATGAATAGCATCCATAATATTCCCCAAAACCATTTGTTAATCATCGGGGTTTTGAGGTTGAACACGAACTTCATACCCGTGTACAACGTGAGTGAAACAGGAATGAACGAAGCCAAGCCAAAGCCTTTGTACACAAACAAATGTCCGACGAAAGCTCCGAGTTTGTTCAGCCAATTGTCGGCTTTTTCCTGGCGGTTGCCCAATTCGTTCCAGATACTTTGGTCTGCCTGCCACGTGAAAAAATAAGAAACAAAAGCAAATGCCAGCAGTAAAGATATGAAAACCAATGAAATACCAAATATGAATTTTCGTTGATTTTTCTTATCCGTAGTGGATTTTGTTGTTTTTTTGTTCGGTGTTGTTTGTTTTTTTGCCATTAGGTCGTGTCGATTAAGGGGCAAATATACAAAAGCTACCGCAAAATTTCAACATGATATTGCAATCTGCAATACTTTTAAAAAAGTCTGTTTTGCGGCTGCGTTTATTCCAACTGGTATGCTCTCAGTACATTCGGTGCATCATCTTGAGCTTCGGTTATAGCGTAGAGTATGCGTTGTTTTTCGTCCCACGAAAATGAGTAGGCGGGTAGTTCGAGTATAATGGTTTTGATGTGGTTGCCTTCCCAGTCATAGACTTGAAGCGTATCACTATGGCTGTTTGAGTAACCTTTGTATACAAAATTATTCATATCGGCATCATATATAGGATTATAGGCTATCGCATAGAAATATGAAAGGCTTGCTACGGCGTATTTGATTCCGTTAGTTTTCTGGAGGTCTTCTTTTGTAAACGTAAAATTGATTCCGTCTTTGGTGTGGAAAGCAGGAAATCGTTGTTCGAAAACGGTTCTGTTTTCAACTTGGTAATCCTCAGTTAGCGAGAAAGCTTCAATGTAGTTACCGTAATCACAAGCGTATACGAAGCGGTTTTCACCGGGTTTTCTATACAGTGTGCCTCTTGAGTACACGTTCTGTTTGACGAAGTTGTTACTATTATATCCGTCATCGAACCATAAGTTGGATGATACTTGAGAGTCTGTTTTTAAATCACTTACCGAGAGTACATTTTGCTCGCCCATAGGAGCATTCAGTATCAGAAATCGGTGGTCATCAATCCACAGATATGCATTCTGCAAAACTGGCGAAAACATACCTTGTCGGGTAGGTGCAGTGTGGCTTTGTGATGTGGAGTTTGCCATGTGGGCAAGTGAATCTTTATGGAAACGTATCATCTTAGCATTGCCCGGAACAAGCTCGGCAATGCTTAGATATTGGTCTGACGCTGCCGTATAAGCGGAGTACAGTTCGCCCGGTCCGCTGCCTTTATTGATGAGATTTCCAGAAAAGATAAGTTTGTCGCCATTAAGTTTGTAGAGTTTACAAAGTGAGTTACCACCCGAACTGCGGACAACCGCCATACCGTCTCCAATCCAAAGTATTGTTTCTCCTATGAAATCAGTATCGTCCGAAGTGATTTGAACCCCTTTAATAAATTCGGTGTTGCCGTTATCCGTTTTTGAATTATTGTTACATGACAGAATGCTGATAATCAGCACTATGAATAAATTTTGTTTCAGCATACATTTATGGATTTGATACGTATCTTGCTCTTTCAGCTACAACCCAAATAATAGTTCCATTTGCATCTCTCCCAAAAAAAGCACATGATCTATCTTCATCTCTTACGCAAGGAAAGGAAGGGAAGTCCAACGAAAATTCTCCGCTACTCAGAGCCTCCAAATTCCTTAGGTTTACTGGATTATCCAAAGTTTGGTTATCTTTCAAGGAAGTAAGGGAAATCCCCAATGCCATCAAAGCTGAAACAGCTGCAAAAAATAAAATTTTCATCATCAATGTTTTTTATATTATTGTGGTAAAGGAAAATAAAAAAACAGCACAGCATATTGCTATAACATTATTAATAGGTTATTAAATAGTTGTCTAAAAATAACGAATATTTATCTGTCATGTTTGGTAATTTGCATGTTACACAAAAAAACGCAAAACGAACCAATTAGGTAGGTTTTGCGTTGTAGTAAAATTCAAAGATTATTTCAAAGCCTCGATAGCCTTAGCGTAATTGGGTTCCTCTTTCGTTTCGGCAACTTGCTCTGTATGAATGACCGTACCGTTTTCGTCCAAAATAATAATCGCACGCGAGAGTACGCCTTTGAGCGGCCCGTCGGTAAAAGCGATAGGGTATTTTTTCTCAAAATCTCCTCTGAAATCCGATACCATGACCAGATTATCAATACCTTCCGCAGCACAAAAACGCCCCAGAGCAAAAGGTAAATCTTTGGAAATACAAAGAATTTTCACGCCGTTCAAGGCCGAGGCCTCTTGATGAAACTTACGGACAGAAGCCGCACATACGCCCGTGTCAACACTCGGGAATATGTTAAGGATAACTTTGTTGCCCGCAAACGAAGCCAACGAAATTTCGCTTAATTCGGGTGTAACACCGTAAAAATCAGTAGCTTTACTTCCTTTAGTAGGCAATTCGCCTTGTGTGTGTACAGGCGTTCCGCCCAATGTGATTGTTGCCATTATATAGATTTTTTAAGTTATGACTATCGACAAAGATACATTATTTATCGAATAGAAAACACTTGTAGAGTGTTATTTTTTGCCAAAAATAGTTGGATTTAAACTATCTAAAAAAACAGTTGCACTAACCAGCCGGATAGAATGGTAATACGCTATAAGTTATTGTTTATTAAATAGATAAATAGCCGTTTTGTATGATGCTTGGATATTTTTTGCTGGCATCACACGAACTGTAATCCTAATATGGCCAATGCCAATACAAACGATGCCATCAGTACGCCTTTAGCCCTATTATCTTGTGCGATACGCAGAAAACCAAAAAAAGAAAGCAAATTCACGATACCTCCAAGCCCAATGAGCGCCCCGAGGTAGCCTTTTTCATAAGCATCATGCAAGGTGGATTCGATGCCGTATTTGGAAAACAACAGTATATAAAGGAGTATCCCCAATCCGTTACCGATAAAGCCAACAATAACGCCCGTTAGCATATCTTTGTGTACATTTCTCATGATTGTATATCCCATTTGTTGAGTGACTGTATCGCGTGATAGGCGGTCAAATCATATTGTACTGGTACCACGGAAATATAACCATTGGCAAGCGCCCATTCATCGGTATCTTCGCCTTTATCTTCATTGATGAATTTGCCTGTCATCCAATAATAATTACGCCCTTGCGGACTTTGTCTTTTGTCGAAATCTTCCACCCAGCGAGCATTCGCTTGGCGACATATTTTCACACCTTTAATATCTTTTTCTAAAAGTTTGGGGATGTTCACGTTGAGTACCACACCTTTGGGAATGCCGTGTTGGAGTACATTGAGTGCGATTTCTTTGACAAATGTGCGTGCTTGTTCGAAATCGGCTTCCCAGCTGTAATCCAGCAACGAAAACCCGATGGCAGGAATCCCTTCAATACCCGCTTCAACAGCCGCACTCATTGTCCCTGAGTAAATTACGTTGATAGACGAATTCGAGCCGTGATTGATGCCGCTTACGCAAAGATCGGGTTTGCGGGTGAGGATTTCGTGGTTTGCCATTTTGACGCAGTCCACAGGCGTACCGCTACAGCTGTATTCTTTTTGAGTCCCTTTGTCAATGTGTATTTCTTCGCAAAACAGCGTAGAATTAATCGTTACGGCATGTCCCATACCGCTTTGTGGCGAATCGGGAGCGACAACGACAACATCGCCTATTTCGTTCATGATACTAATCAGACAACGGATGCCGGGGGCGGTAATACCATCGTCATTGGTTACGAGGATGAGTGGTTTTTTGTGCATTTTTGTATATTGAGAATATTATTTCAATCCGTAAAAGTATAAAAAAATCTAATTGTAAAGATTTTTTTTATAAAAACTTATGACGGGACAGCGCGTACTTTCCGGTATACGCTCATCATCTGCCGTGCTACTTGGTCATCATTGAATTTTTGTACGAATTTCTTCCCTTCGGCACTCATTGCGTGTTGGAGTTGTGTATCGTTGAGAATGTTTTTGATATGACGGCGGAATGCTTCACTGTCATACGGGTCGGCGTATGCACTGTGAACACCTCCGGCTTCGGCGAAGCAACTTCCATTACTGCTAAGCACAGGCGTACCGCTATACAAAGCCTCAATTATCGGGATACCAAATCCTTCAAATACACTTGGATAAACAAATAGCGAAGCACGGCGGTAGAGAGCCGCAAGCTGTTCGAGCGACAATCCTTCGAGAAAAATAATACGGTTTTGCATACCGTTTCTTTCTACGTAAGTGGCAATTTCGGCGTAATAATCTGTTTTACGTCCTACCACAACGAGCGGAAAATCCAAGTCTTTCAGCGCTTTGATGACAGTGAGGATATTTTTTCGCGTTTCAACCGTCCCAACGTTGAGAATAAACTCCGAAGGAAGCCCTAAATCACTGACAGTCTGTGCGATATACAGTTTGTCCATCGGTGTTTTGAACACGCTGTGACAGCCTTGATATACGACATCAATTTGTTCTGGCGATATATTCAAAAATTCCACGACATCGTTTTTTGTCTGTTCCGAAATGGCAATGATGCGGTCGGCGTGCTGTGCGGCATAGCGGAATTTCCGTATGTAAATGTGGCGGTCAATGAACGAATACAGTTCGGGATAGCGGACGAATATCAGGTCGTGAATGGTAACAATGCTGCGGACGCCTGTTTTGTGCAACCCTATCGGAATTTCGCCCGAAAGACCGTGATAAATATTGGGCTGGTCGGTTTTTACCCGGTTCACGATAGGGGCTTGCCGCCACACGGACGATAGTTTTTTCCAAAATTTGGACTGCGGAAGCACTTCCGTGATGTTATCCGTATGCGGCAGACGGTCTATTTTTTTAGGTTTCGGATTGTATAAAAGATACTGGTTATCAGGATAGTATTCCGACAAAATGCGGATTAAATCCCGTCCGTAATTGCCAAGTCCGGTAGCGTTGTGGTAAATGCGTTTGGCATCGTAACCGATTTTCATAACAAATTTGTTTATAAAATATGAATAGAACTACAATAGTACGATATTTTATGCAGTCGGACAAATTTCAAATGTTTTTTTGATGAAAATATAGGACTGTGTTATTTTTTTGAGTATATTTACGACATATATTGAAAATTGTACAACGCAAAACCATATGATTATGTTAGAAACCAAAATCAAAAAAATATTTGAAGGTTCGCTTATGGAAGCCAATCTCATCAAGGCAGCACTTTCGGAAGCAGGTATCGAACCCATTGAACGCAACCGTTCGGAATCGGCACGTCTGGCAGGGTTTGCGGGCGAAGTATTCATGCAATTGGAGCTCTTCGTTTTTGAAGACCAATACGATAAAGCGATGGAAATCATCAACGCTTTAGAGGAATGATTGGAGAACTTCGCAGTTTGGAGTGGTCTGAAATAGTTGGAAATTGCCTGCTATGGTTTGAAACTACGGTATCAAACCATAGCAGACGGTGAATGCGCTATTGGGTGATATTGGGCTGCAACAGATTATTTCAACCCACATCAGATGGTAAAGCCATCAAAAAAAGCTAAAAAAAATCTTTTCTTTTGGTATTATCAAATATTTAATTATATTTGTAACCTTTTTTAACAGTTACATAAAAGTCATACATATACTTATGGAAAAATTCATGCTTTATTTACCCGTTGCTTTAGCGTTATTCGGGTTGGTTTTTATGATTACCAAAGCCTTGTGGATTAACAAGCAAGCCACTGGTAACGAACGGATGCAGTACATTTCAAAAAGCATTCAAGAAGGTGCTTTAGCGTTTCTTAACGCCGAGTACCGCATTTTAGGAATTTTTGTGTTAATTGCTTCGATAGCTCTTTTTGCGGTGTCGCGTATTGTTGACACTACACATTGGCTCATCGTGGTAGCCTTCGTTTTCGGGGCATTTTTTTCTGCCCTTGCGGGAAATATCGGTATGCGGATTGCCACCAAATCCAATGTCCGTACTACGGAAGCCGCACGGACGAGCCTGCCCAAGGCGTTGAGCGTTTCCTTTGGGGGCGGTACGGTGATGGGCTTAGGCGTTGCCGGTTTGGCAGTACTTGGTTTGAGCTTGTTTTTCCTCATTTTTGCAGGTATTTTCGTTACAGGACAAGCAAGTTTTTACAATGAAATGACCATTGTGCTGGAAGCCTTGGCAGGATTTTCGCTTGGTGCGGAATCCATTGCCCTTTTTGCCCGTGTAGGCGGCGGTATCTATACCAAAGCAGCCGATGTTGGGGCGGATTTGGTTGGGAAAGTCGAAGCCGGCATTCCCGAAGACGACCCTCGCAACCCTGCCACCATTGCCGATAACGTAGGCGATAACGTAGGCGATGTTGCCGGAATGGGAGCGGACCTTTTCGGGTCGTATGTGGCGACCGTACTGGCGTCAATGGTATTAGGAAATTACATTATCAAAGATATTTCGGAGGCAACTGGAGGTGCTTACACCGATGCTTTCAACGGATTGGGACCGATTCTCTTACCGCTCGTGATTGCGGGTGTCGGGATTTTAGCCTCGATTATAGGAACATTTTTTGTAAAAATTAAAAATAACGATGCCAAAGAAAAACAGGTTCAGTCCGCACTGAACGTAGGGAACTACGTGGCATTGGCTTTGACCCTCGTGGCTTGTTATTTCTTGATTGACTTGATGTTGCCTGCTACTATCCAGATGAAATTCTTCGGCGAAGGCATCCGTGAAATTTCAAGTATGAACGTATTTTACGCTACCGTAGTCGGGCTTGCCGTAGGCTTGCTGATTTCGGCTTTCACCGAATATTACACCGCTTTAGGAAAAAGTCCCGTGCTGAATATCGTCCGTAATTCATCAACTGGAGCGGCGACCAACATCATCGCAGGTTTGGCAACAGGAATGAAATCGACTTTTTCGTCGGTACTTCTTTTCGCTCTGGCGATATGGGCATCGTATGCGTTGGCAGGATTTTACGGCGTAGCGATTGCGGCTTCGGCAATGATGGCGACTACCGCAATGCAGTTGGCGATTGACGCTTTCGGACCGATTGCCGACAATGCAGGAGGCGTGGCAGAAATGAGCGAGCTTCCGAAGGAAGTCCGTCAGCGTACCGATATTTTGGATTCCGTAGGAAATACCACCGCCGCCGTAGGAAAAGGATTTGCCATTGCTTCGGCAGCCTTGACGGCATTGGCGTTGTTCGCTGCGTACGTTACCTTTACGGGCATCGACGGTATCAATATTTTTAAAGCCGATGTGCTTGCCGCTTTGTTTATCGGAGGGATGATTCCGGTGGTATTTTCCGCTTTGGCGATGCAATCCGTGGGAAAAGCCGCTATGGATATGGTAAATGAAGTACGCCGCCAATTCCGTGAAATTCCCGGAATTATGGAAGGAAAAGCCACCCCCGAATACGGAAAATGCGTGGATATTTCTACCAAAGCCGCTCTCCGCGAGATGATGCTTCCCGGAGCCATTACCATTATCACACCTATTATAATAGGATTTGTGATGGGAGCAGAAGCCCTCGGTTCGTATATGGCGGGCGTGGCAGTATCGGGCGTGTTGTGGGCGATATTCCAAAACAATGCAGGCGGTGCTTGGGACAATGCCAAAAAATCATTTGAAGCCGGCGTGGAAATCAACGGAAAAATTGAGAAAAAAGGCTCGGAAGCCCACAAAGCCGCCGTTACGGGCGATACCGTTGGCGACCCGTTCAAAGATACGTCAGGACCTTCTATGAATATCCTCATCAAACTTACCTGCCTTGTCGGGCTTGTCATCGCTCCGATTTTGGGCGGTCATGGTAGTAGCAACTCTGTTGAAAAAGAAACCGTTATTTCTACAGAAATAGAAATCACAGCCGATGACAGCCTTTCCGTAAGTCAGCTTGACAGAGGATTGCTCGATGTGTATGGCAATTATATTTACAACATCGGGACGGTATCGGAATTGGAATTGCCCGAAACGGTCATCAACGTGGGAGAAAATTCATCGGAAAGGAAATTGGTAGCCTTATTGGAAGACGATAATTTAAACACCGAAGCCCAATTCAAGCAACGGTGGATAACGCTTGACCGCACGTATTTCAAGTCGGGAAGCGACGAACTAACCCCCGAATCAGATGCACAATTGCTCAATATTATCGCTGTTTTGGAAGCGTATCCTAATGCAAAAATCCGATTGGGCGGCTACACCGACAGTACCGGAAACCCTGAAAGTAATCTGATATTATCAACTAACAGGGCTAAATCGATTAAAAAGAAATTGATTAAATTAGGTGCAAATGAAGCGCAACTTTCAGCCGAAGGGTACGGACAAGAACACCCTGTTTGCCCTGAAAATGATACAGACGAATGCAAAGCTCAAAACCGCCGTATTGATATTCGTTTGGCAGCCAAGTAAATAATTTTTTTCATGGTAAAATGATTCCCTACCGAATGTACTTATTTGGTAGGGTTTTGTTTTTAATACCAATAGCTGATAAAAATCTTTTTTTAAAGTAATAGTTTTTATTATTGATTTGATAATCAGTACGTTATTTAACGTGAGTTCGATGTAAGAAAGCGTTGTAAATCAACGTTTTAATTCCCTCACCCCCAACCCCTCTCTCTTGGAGAGGGGTTGGGGGTGAGGGCTCCCATGAAAATAAGATGCTAATATTCAATAACTTATCACCTCGGACTCACGTTATTTAATTGCTTAAAATGAATAATATTTCAGTTATATGTTAACTAATAGTTATGTAAGAGAGTTTTTATTGATAATAATTAATGTTTTTAAAATATTTTTTGTATCTTTGTCATATTAACATTAAAATCGATTAAAAATGGACATTTTAGTAACACTTCTTATTGGTGCCGTAGCAGGATGGCTTGGCGGAACAATTTACAAAGGTAGCGGACTCGGACTTTTGGGGAATATCGTAGTAGGTATTCTTGGTAGTTTTGTAGGTTCGTGGTTATTAGGAAAATTGGGGGTTACACTTGGTACAGGATGGTTAGGCGCTATTTTGACGGGAGCTCTTGGAGCGATTGTTATTCTTTTCTTGTTGAATTTAATTTTCAAAAAGAAATAAAAAGTACCTGAAATATTCAACTGCCTTCAACAAATCTATACGTTGGAGGCTTTTTTTTATAAGTCATTGTACAACAGACAGTAAAAAAATGATATTTTGTATGCAACTGATGATTGCCGAGCCATCCGTCGGCAAACTATTTCAAAAAACGGTTTACTATTTCATTTTTTTCAGTATCTTAGCCCTTATTTTTCAAAGACATTTTCAAAAAACGGCAACATGGCAGATAACAATCTTTTGACGGATTATAACGAGGACAATATTATATCACTTGATTGGCGGGAACATATACGGATGCGTCCGGGCATGTATATCGGTAAGTTGGGCGATGGCTCATCGGCAGATGACGGTATTTATATATTGCTTAAAGAGGTTCTTGACAACTGTATTGATGAGTTTGTCATGGGAGCAGGCAAGCATATTGAGGTCAAAATAGCCGATAGCCAAGTAGAAGTTCGTGATTACGGTCGGGGAATTCCATTAGGGAAAGTGGTTGATGTAGTTTCAAAGATGAATACGGGCGGGAAATATGATTCGCGGGCGTTCAAAAAATCAGTAGGACTCAATGGAGTAGGGACGAAGGCAGTCAACGCTTTGTCTACCTATTTCAAAGTAGAATCGGTACGTGACAACCAGAGCAAAACGGCAGTGTTTGAGATGGGTGTTCTCAAGGAAGAAACGCCTGTGGAAGATTCTTCCCAACGGAGAGGAACGGCGATTTCATTCGTGCCGGATGCGGGGATTTTCAAGAATTTCAAGTTTCGTAACGAATATGTCGAGCGGATGATGCGTAATTATGTCTATCTCAATCCGGGACTGACTATTTCGTACAACGGCGAGAAGTTTTATTCGGAAAACGGACTCAAAGATTTGCTCTATGACACGAACAATGAAGAGGACTTTCTTTATCCGATTATTCATCTCAAAGGCGATGATATCGAGATAGCTATCACGCACAGCCGCACCCAGTACAGCGAAGAGTATTATTCGTTTGTCAACGGACAGAATACAACACAAGGGGGTACGCACTTGCTGGCTTTCAAAGAGGCGGTGGTAAAAACATTTAGGGATTATTACGGCAAAAATTACGACCCGTCGGACATTCGCAAATCTATCATTGCAGCGATTTCTATCAAAGTAATGGAACCTGTATTCGAGAGCCAAACCAAGACCAAACTTGGTTCGACCGAGATGGGGGGCGGAATGCCTTCGGTCCGGACCTACATCAATGAGTTTGTAAGCAAGCATTTGGATAATTATCTGCATAAAAATACCGATGTCGCGGAAGCTATCCAGCATAAAATAATGCAAGCAGAACGCGAACGCAAAGAGCTTTCGGGAATACGGAAATTGGCTCGCGACCGTGCTAAAAAAGCAAGTTTGCACAACCGGAAATTGCGGGATTGCCGCATCCATTTGACCAACTCAAAAGACGAACGAAGTCTGCAAAGTACGCTGTTCATCACCGAGGGAGATTCGGCTTCGGGGTCGATTACCAAATCGCGTGATGTGAATACACAGGCAGTGTTCAGCCTCAAAGGAAAACCGCAAAATACGTACGGAATGACCAAAAAAGTGGTGTACGAAAATGAAGAATTCAACCTATTGCAAGCCGCACTCAATATCGAAGATTCGATGGATGACCTTCGGTATAACAATATAGTGATAGCCACCGATGCCGACGTGGACGGGATGCACATACGGTTGCTGTTGATTACCTTCTTTTTGCAATATTTCCCCGAATTGATTAAAGAAG
The DNA here is from genome assembly GCA_030538675.1 of Capnocytophaga sp. Taxonomy (GTDB): domain Bacteria; phylum Bacteroidota; class Bacteroidia; order Flavobacteriales; family Flavobacteriaceae; genus Capnocytophaga. The sequence continues at coordinate 6,440 of JAUNTM010000023.1, read as the reverse complement.
GACACCTATATATATTGCAAACACCGCTTTTCAGAGTTCGTAATAAGAAAGAAACCATCTATTGTTACAGCGAAGAGGAAAAATTCAAAGCGATAGACAAACTCAAAGGCAAGCCCGAAATAACCCGATTTAAAGGATTGGGAGAGATTTCGCCCGACGAATTTAAGCATTTTATAGGCGAAAATATCAAGCTCGACCCTGTCCTGATGGACAAAACGATCAGCATTGACCAGCTATTAAATTATTATATGGGGAAAAATACCCCCGAACGACAAGAATTTATCATCAATAACCTCAAAGTAGAACAAGACGAAATACGTGAGTGAGATTCTTTTTTACTTAAATAAATAGGTAAAAATCAGTAGAATAGCTACAAGCTCATAAAGCAAGTGAGAAATAAAAATTAAATTTGTTATAGAAAAATTAAAAAAACACTTGCGTATTTCGATAATAATCATTACCTTTCGTGGTTGTATAGAATAATTACGTCAAAACTATAAGTCAGATACCAATGTCAGAAGAAGAAAAAAAACTGTTGCAAGATACAGAAGGAACTCTTGGAGAAGCAACGCCTCTCGAAGAAACAGCAAACAGTAACGAAATCGCTACCGACGAAACCGTTACTATCATCGACGAAATCGTAAAAGAAAATGCCGAAGACGCCGAAGATTCGGACAACCCGAAACGGCACGAAATCCCTATGGACGATTACGAAGCGATGTCAATGGAAGGCCTGACAAGCGCACTGAAAAAACTACTTCGGGAAGAAAAAGTACAAGCTATCAGAAAGCAGGCAGAGGCAATTCGTCATGAATTTGACCGCCAATATATGGCAGCTCTCGAAGAGAAAAAAGAAGAATTTTTATCCGAAGGAGGTAGCGATATAGATTTTAGTTACCACAATCCGCTGAAAAAAGCCTTTTATGACGTATTTGACGAGTATCGTGATAAACGAAATTCATACCAAAAACAGTTGGAGGAATCCTTGCAAGCCAATTTGGCACGCAAGCAAGACATCATCGAAGAAATAAAAAGTCTGGTCAATACCGATGTGGAAGATATCAATGCTACGTACAACAAATTCAAGGTGTTACGAGAGCAATGGTTCAAAATAGGAGCTGTTCCAAGGGCGAATTACAACGACCTTTGGAATAATTATCAACATCATGTAGAGAAATTTTACGATTTCTTGGAGCTCAATCGAGATTTGCGCGATATGGATTTCAAGCACAATTTGGAAGAAAAACGCAAAATCGTAGAAAAAGCCGAAGCTCTTGCACTTGAAAACGATGCTACAAAGGCTTTCCGCGAATTGCAATTATTGCACAAAGTGTGGAAAGAAGATTTGGGCCCCGTTGCCCGTGAGTATCGTGAGGAAATTTGGAATCGTTTCAGCGAAGCTACCCGCAAGATACACCAAGCCCGCCAGCATTATCTGCAAAATATGGATAAAATATTGGAAGAAAATGCCGTAGTGAAGAATGACATCATCCAGAAAATCAAAGAAATAAACGAACGCGACCTTTCGGCTCACGGCAAATGGCAACGTGCTATCAAAGAATATGAAACGCTCAGAGAAGCCTTTTTCCAAGCAGGCAAATCACCTACACGATTGAGTGAAGAAATATGGCATCGTTTCCGTGAGGCTTCGGCTGCGTTCAATCGTAAAAAAAATATTTTCTACAGAAATCTCAAAAAAGAACAGCAAACCAACCTCGACCGAAAAATGGAACTCATCGAAATCGCTAAAGCGAACAAAGAGAGTGAAGATTGGGAAGTCATAACGCCATTGATGAAAAAAATACAGGACGATTGGAAAGAAATAGGGCATGTGCCGAGAAAATTGTCCGACAAAATTTGGAAAGAATTCAAAGCGCATTGCAATTATTATTTTGACCGGCTGAATGCTTCTCGCAAGTCAAAACAGTCGGCTGGTGCAGCATCATTTGATAAGAAATCAATGCTTCTCGACCAAGTGAAAGAATACAATCTCAGTGGCGACCGTGAGAAAGATTTGCAAACCTTACAGCAATATACCGAGCAATGGGAAAGCTACGGGAAAATACATCCGTCAAAACGTGCCGTAGAAACAAAATTCAATAAAATAATGGACGCTTTGTACAAAAAATTGAATTTCGATAAACAGGAAATAGAACTCATGCGTTACCATACGAAGTTGGAGCGAATCGCCAATGAGGACAGCAACCAATCGTTGTACCAAGAGATGCAGTTTGTCCGTCGTAAGATTGACGAAATCAAATCGGAAGTACTGCAGTTGGAGAATAACTTACAGTTTTTCAGCAATGTAGACGAAAAAAATCCGTTGGTACGCGATGTTATCAAAAATATTGAAAATCAAAAAGAAACGCTCAATACTTGGATAACCAAGCTCAGAGAATTACGCCAGTTACAATCCGCCCAAGAAGCCTCGGCGGAGGACGAGAGTGAGTAGAGGGGAGCGGCCAACAGAGAATATTTTCCTTAAAAACTAAAAATTTATTTTGTGGAATTTGTTTTTGCAACACACAATAAGCACAAAACCAGAGAAATACAATCTTTGATGCCTTCGGGGATAAAACTTCTGACGCTTGACGACATCGGTTGTTATGACGCTATAGTGGAAGATGCCGATACCATCGAGGGAAATGCGTTGCTCAAAGCCACATATATTTACGAAAAATATGGATGCAACGTTTTTGCCGATGACACAGGGCTTGAAGTAGAAGCGCTTGGCGGTGCTCCGGGAGTGTATTCGGCGCGCTATGCAGGCGAACCTAAAAGCGATATTGCCAATATAAACAAACTGCTCGCCGAATTGGAAAATGTAGAACATCGGAAAGCTCGTTTTAAAACGGTTATTGCTTTGATAATCAATGGTAAAAAACATTCTTTTGAAGGAATTGTCAACGGAAATATCGTTCGTTTGCCACGAGGAACAAACGGGTTTGGATACGATTCCGTATTTTGTCCTGAAGGTTTTGAAACAACTTTTGCAGAAATGACTCCCGAAGCCAAAAATAATATAAGCCATAGAGCAATAGCTTTAGAAAAATTACTTACCTTTGTCCGAACTTTGTAGATGAATTTTTCTTATTAATTATAATTGATGAAACGAATAACAACTCTTTTTGAGCAAAACAAAAAAGTATTTTCAGTATATTTTACGGCAGGATATCCGCAACTTGATGATACGGTTCCGATTATCGAAGCGTTGCAACAGAGCGGAGTGGATATGATAGAGATAGGAATTCCGTTTAGCGACCCTTTGGCCGATGGGCCGACCATACAGCGGAGCTCAAAAACAGCGTTGGACAACGGAATGACATTGGAATTACTTTTCAAACAATTGAAAAATATTCGCGAAAAAGTTGATATTCCTTTATTGCTGATGGGATATTTTAATCCGGTAATGCAATATGGCGTAGAGCGTTTTTGTAAAGAATGTGCCGAGGTAGGTATTGACGGTGTGATTATTCCCGATTTGCCTCTGGATGAGTATGTTACGGATTGCGCACCAGTATTCGGCAGATACGGTTTGACGAATATTTTCTTGATTACACCGCAGACTTCCGATAAGCGTATTCGCAAAATCGACCGCCTTTCCGATGGATTTATTTATATGGTAAGTTCGGCAGGTGTAACGGGCGCGAAAGATACTTTTGGCCAGGAGCAACAAGCGTATTTTAAGCGGGTTGCCGCATTGGGTCTCAACAATCCTACCGTCATAGGTTTTGGTATCAGTAACAAAGAAACATTCCGCCAAGCTACCAAGTATTCGCAAGGAGCGATTGTGGGTTCGGCTTTTATCAAATTCATTTCAGAAAACGCTGTAAATGAGGTAGATAGTTTTGTAGACGGAATTGTAGGATAGAAAAAATTACAACCAAGGCGATATAAGCTGCGTAACAGGCGATGCCAAGAGCGCTGTAAATATTCCGTTGAATATCAATCCTAAACTTGCATATACAGCATGTTTTTCGCTCACTTCAAATGCTGCCATTACACCCATACCGTGCGAAGCTGTTCCGAGTGCAATACCTTTGCCCATCGGGCTTTTTACCCCCGACCATTGCAATAATTTTAGTCCGAAAAGACTGCCGAGTATTCCTGTGATGATGACTGCAGCGGCTGTCAGCGAAGGTACGCCCCCGATGGTTTGTGAGATTTCGATAGCGATGGGTGTAGTTACGGATTTTGGTGCTAAGGAGAGAATGATTTCACGGTTGGCACCCAACGCTTTAGCGATAAAGCAGACCGTAAACAATCCAAACAAACTACCCGCAAACTGCGATGCCAAAAGGGGAATGAGTTGTTTTTTTATTTTAGAAAGTTGTTGATAGAGCGGTACGCCCAGAGCAACGACAGAGGGCTTGAGCCAAAATTCGATAAAAGTACCCGCTTCGCTATATTTTTCGTATGAAATATTGAATACAAGAAGGTATCCAATCAGCACAGACATTGTTATCAGGATAGGACTTAATAGAGGCGATTTGTATTTTCGTTGCAAATGTTGGGCACCATAATATATAATGAATGTCAACGCCAGCAGCCACAGCGGATTATGAGCAAAATTCATGATTTTTTGATTTTTTTACGCAAGAATTGGTATACATGCCCCGTAGCGATTACCACGGCTATTGTGCTGACTATTACGGCTATCATGATAGACCAAAAGTTAGCAGCAATCAAGTCAAAATACAGCATAATGGCAACGCTCGGCGGCACAAAAAATAATCCTAAGTTAGCAACCAATATATCCGACATCGCCTTGACCCAATGGAGTTTAATCCATCCCAAATGAAGAAAAAGCGTCAGAAAAAGCATCCCGATGACACTCGGAGGAAACGGCACATGGGTGAGATACACAATTCCCTCCCCCAAAGCCAAGCATCCAAAAATAATGGCACAATAACGGATAAGCATACGCAAGTAGATAATTAAAATATGAGAACAAAGATACATCATTTTATCCGAGAAATTTATTAGCATAGCTTGAAAAAAAGCGCTATTGATAAAACATTAAAATTCAATATTTTAAGATAAAATTACACGGCTTCGAAAGGCTTCTTCCCGATGCGTGTCGTAAATTTATAATAAGATAAAAAAGTTTTTTTCGAAGAAATATCCTAATTATTTAGGATTTTGTGTATCTTTGCCCCATTAAACAAAAACGAAAAAAACTATGCAAAATTCAACAGACCTTCAGAATGGACCGGTAGTACCGTCCTCGAACGTTCCTGACAACAACTCTAAAAAAGGAGGTGCAGGAAGCAAAGCCCTTATCGCATTATTGGCAATTGCCACGGCAGGACTTGGTGTGTTCGCATTCTCACTTTACAATGAGAAAAAGAAAAACACCGAAGAACTCACTCGGCAGAAAGACCAAATGATTACCGAGCTCAACGCCCTGAAAAGCGATTATGACAAAGCTGTAGATGATAATACAGCTGTAAACAACGAACTTGTTGACGCTCGTAACCGTATCGATTTGTACATTGATTCGCTTAAAAATATGAAAGCCAACGTATCTTCGTTGTGGAAATATCGCAATCAAGTACAAGTATTGACCAAAGAGCGTGAGCGTTTGCTCGCTATCAATGACTCTTTGATGAACTCCAACCGATACCTCACTCGTGAGCGTGATAGTATTTCTTCTGCTTTGACGGAAATTTCTTCCTACAAAGACTCGTTGGTACAGCAGAACACAAAACTACAAAAAGTAGTAGAAACAGGTTCGGCATTACAATTGACCAAGCTTGAGATAGAAGCTGTGAAAGAGCGTAACAATGGCAAATTGGTCAATACTACCAGAGCTAAAGCAACTGACAAGATACGCGTGTGTTTTACAGTAGCTGCCAACAGCCTGGCACAAGCAGGGAATAAATATTTCTACGTACAGTTGATTTCGCCAAACGGTGTTACTCTCGGTGAAAACAATACGACTTCAAGTGAAAGCACCACCATTAATTACAGTGCCGTATCCAATTTTATTTTTGAAAATAAATCCGTAGATGTATGCGAATTTGTAAATAAAGGCGGTTCTGATTTTGAAAAAGGAACATACAAAGTGCGTATGTACAATGATAAACTTAATTTCGTAGGCGAGTCAGATTTCGTCCTTAAATAACAGTAACAAATAATTAGTTAGAAGAAGCTGTCCGAAAAGGGCAGCTTTTTTTATGCGGCTAATTTTTCAGATTGTTTAAGTTCGCTAAAATATTGCTGTCTTTGAAATACAAACTTATTTGAAACATAAATTTCAACAAAAACAGCAGATTTAGAAGACCAAACACGGTTTTTGAACACGATTTTCAATAAAGAAGCCTGTACCGCAACCATTTTTCTGAAATTATGCCCGAGTGCCATCAACAGAAACTCCAATGTTACTTTTTCTAATCCCTTGAATGTAAACCTGTTGAATTTATTGTTGCTTTTGAGTT
>JAUNTM010000022.1 GCA_030538675.1 Capnocytophaga sp. | reverse complement strand
CAAAAAAGCAACCCATAAATGAAGATATTACACACAAAATCAAAGAGATACAGTACAAAATAAACCGAAGACCCTAAAGAAATTTGGACTACGAAAAACCGTTTGAAATTTTTTATAACTTTGTAAACTCAAAAAATTGTGTTTACTAGTTGAATCTACCGATGGTTTTAGAGAGTTTAATGTCCATACTTTTTCCCAAATATTGTCCGGGTTGTGGACAAGTGCTTACCGTTGGCGAGCAATTTTTGTGTACGCTATGCCGCAATCATCTGTTTGAAACGAACTTTCATCAACATCCGTCCAACCCGATACATAAAAAACTCTACGGGCGCTGTGACTTGTACTGTGCTGCATCGTTACTTTATTTTGAAAAAAATACGGTAACACAACAGCTCATCCACGAACTGAAATATCATCATAATGAGCAAATTGGACAATGGCTCGGGGCGTGGCTCGGGGCAAAACTCAGTGCTATCCCTCGCTTTCAAAAAACGGAAATCGTCGTGCCGGTACCTATCCACCCGCAGCGGCTTTCCAAAAGAGGTTACAACCAAGTAACGCTTTTTGGCAAAGAACTTGCCGCTGCTCTCACTGCCGAATATTGTGAAAACATCCTTGTCAAAACTACCGCAACTGCCTCACAAACAAAGAAAAACGCAGAGCAACGATGGCAATCAAGCAAAGATATCTACCGCCTTAATCGCTCAGAAAAAATCCGTAATCGGCACGTATTGCTCGTTGACGACCTCATCACTTCGGGGGCAACTATTGAATTTTGTTACAACGAACTTTGCAAAGCCGACAATACAAAAGTAGGGGTTGCCACAATGGCATTCGCTATGGCGATTTGATTTTTCATATTCCCTTACGGGGGATTTTTCCCGTACTGGATAGCATCCGCATTAAGATTTTTTTGTAAAATAAAAACTTCGGCAAGCAAACTATTTGTCCGCTTGCCGAAGAAAAAAAACATCAGTAAAGTCTGCTTTCAGTATGATGTATGCTTATCCGATAACGCCTACTACTTCGTAAGCACGAACACCGTTGAATTGGATACGTTCGTAGATGACGTTGGCGTATTCAAAATAGGTGTTGCCATTGATGGTTACGATGTCATAATCAAAAGGCAATTCATATACGATAGTTCCCACTTGTGGCAAAACTACGGCATAACCTCTGTTTACTCGGTTGTAGAATATTCCGTTGAGCCAAAAATAATTATTTTTACCGAAATTCACTTGTATGTAGCCAACAGGCATCGTATTGATAACAAATCCCACATGCGGAACAATTTCCCGATAATAACCACCCGTATACGTATAATAGCGGTTGTTGTTAAAATAATAGTTATGGTTATTGTGGTGTACAATCACTCTGCTTTGTGGCATGGTTTTCATGTAATTCATCTGGCGGCGGTTGTCGCTATAAGTTACATAATCACGTGCTACGGGGACATTGTTTTGGCGTAATTGCACAGGAGCACTTCGGCGGTCGTTATACGCTGTCGTGCGTTGGGATTGCGAATACGCATTCGTATTGCGAACATCGTTTTGAGCATTGCGGTTTACACTTGGTTGGGTATTCCGGTTTGACGATGCTACGGTAGCATTTCGGTTTGTATTTTGCGTATTGCGAGCCGATTGCCCAACATTGCTCTGGCGTTGCGTTGTTGCTGACGAATACTTACGGTCGCTACTTTGGGTACGTTGCGATTGCACTTGCGAACCTTGCCGAGTGCTGTTTTGGGCTACGGTTCTTTCCGTTTGGCGAGTATTTGCGTTATCTGACTGGCGACTGCTGCTACGGCGGTCGTTCTGAGCTTCTGCTTGTGCTATAAATACGGTGGCTAATGCCAATAGAGCTATCCTTTTCATACTATTCAAAATTTTATGTGTGATATTAAATATTGTACACTTATAAGTATTTCTGATTAGTGATTTTCAAAGTCCGTGCCAAAATCATTTCGAATCTTTCAAAGAAATAATTTCAAGACAATAATCTTCTGATAATCAATTATTTACATTTCCGTAAAATTCTGAAAACGGAAAAGTAATTAGCTTAATTCCTCGTACAATGCTCCTAACAAACGCTCAATATGTGCTTGCCTAATAGTAAGCGACGGCAATATTCGCAATACATTTTTATTATTAGCCCCGCCCGTAAAAATATGATGCTTGAAAATGAGAGTTTTACGAAGCTCTGCAACCTCAAAATCAAATTCAAGTCCGAGCATTAGTCCTCGTCCTTTGATGGCTTTTAGATGTGGTAAATTTTGCATTCGTTCTACGAAATATGCGTGCATTTTCCGTGCATTTTCCATCAGATTTTCCTTTTCGATGATGTCCAAAACCGCAATCGCCGCTGCACACGCCAAATGGTTTCCTCCGAAAGTCGTACCGAGCATTCCGTATTTCGGTTTTATTTCCGAATGGATAAGTACGCCGCCTATCGGGAAGCCGTTACCCATTCCTTTGGCTATCGTAATGAGGTCGGGGGTGATGCCATATTGCTGAAACGCAAAAAAATCGCCCGTGCGCCCGTAGCCCGATTGCACTTCATCGGCAATCAACAAGACGTGGTGTTCTATACAAACCGATGCCAATTGCTGATAAAAACTATCTTCCGCAATATCCAATCCGCCAATGCCTTGGATACATTCGATGATGACGGCTGCTATACCGCCCTTTTCTAATTCATTTCGCACGGTTTCCAAGTCGCCCAATTCAACAAAAACCACCTCATGCAGAGCATTGATTGGGGCTACGATTTTCGGATTGTCCGTAACCGCCACCGCTGCCGACGTACGCCCGTGAAAGCTATTTTTAAACGCAAGAATTTTCCTATTGCCTGTTACAAACGAAGCCATTTTTAGTGCGTTTTCATTAGCTTCCGCCCCCGAATTGCACAAAAATAATTGGTAATCGCCCGCATCGGAAAGCCGACCCAATTTGTCTGCCAATTCTTCTTGTAACGGATTTTGTACCGCATTGGAATAAAAACCTAATTTGCTGATTTGCCGCTGTATAGCTCCCACATAATAGGGGTGTGAATGCCCAACGGAAATCACTGCATGTCCACCGTAAAGGTCAAGATAACGAGTGTCATTTTCATCATAAACATACACGCCTTCAGCACGGACAGGCGTAATGGGATATAAAGGGTAAACGTCGAATAGTTTCATACTTTTAAAAAATTTGGAAATTTGGACATTTGAGTAAGCAAAACATTTTCAAATTTCCAAATTGCCTCATTTTCAAATTATTATATTTTCCAAATTAAAAATACCCCGCTTTGAGTTCTAATCCTGTTTTTTCGGGGAGGTTATACATTAAATTCATATTTTGCACCGCTTGCCCTGACGCGCCTTTTAAGAGATTGTCGATGCAACTGGTTATCAGTAATTTATCTTCGTGTTTGTGAAGATGAACAAACGCTTTGTTGGTATTGACCACTTGCTTTAGATGCAACGATTTTTCGCTTACGAAGGTAAATGCTGAATTTTCATAAAACGCTCGGTATAAATCGGTGGCATCATTTTCTGAACCGTCAAAATCGGTGTACAGCGTAGCGAAAATCCCGCGGGTAAAATTTCCCCGAAAGGGCATAAACCATAATTTTGATGCGAATGACGGCATTTCGGTTTTGAGCGTTTCCCCGATTTCGCCCAAATGCTGATGCGTGAACGGTTTGTAATACGAAAAATTACTTTCCCGCCACGAAAAATGACTTGTTTCCGAAAGCGAAACGCCCGCCCCCGTACTTCCTGTAACTGCTTGAATATGAACATCTGACGAAAGCAGGCCTGCATCGGCAAGTGGCAACAACGCCAACTGTATCGCCGTAGCAAAACAGCCCGGATTAGCAATATTTTTCGCTTGACGGATGGCTTCTTTTTGAAATTCGGGCAGTCCGTACACAAACGTGCGTTCGCCGAAAACGGCATCATTTATCAATCGGAAATCGTTCCCCAAATCAATGATTTTAGTTTGCGGTGAAAACGGATTTTTCTGTAAAAATTCTTTAGAATGTCCGTGTCCGAGACAGAGAAAAACCATATCAGCCTGCGGATTTACTTCGTCCGTAAAAAACAAATCGTCCGCCGTGCCGAGCAAATCCTGATGCACGCTGCTCACGGGATTTCCGGCGTTGGAGGTGCTGTACGCAAAATCAATCTGCACCTGCGGATGATGTACCAGCAAGCGGAATAATTCGCCGGCAGTGTAGCCTGCGCTCCCTACAATTCCTACCTTAATCATTTTGTTGTGAGTTGTTTACGTGTTGATAGATTTTATTTTGATTGGCGAGGATTTTGATAAATCCTTTGGCTTCGTCAGCCGTCCAACCTTTGTTCATTTCGCCGTAACTTCCGAAAGAAGCGTTCATCAAATCGTGTGGCGAACGGATGCCATCGAGCTGAAAACGGTACGGATAAAGCGACACGGTAACCTCGCCCGACACGTTGGTTTGCGAGCTTTGCAAAAGAGCTTCCATATCACGCATTGCCGGGTCAAGATATTGTCCTTCGTGAAGGAACATTCCGTAGTAGTTCGCCACCGACTCCTTAATATGTTGCTGCCATTTGGTCAGCACGTGTTTTTCGAGCAGGTGGTGGGCTTTGATGATGATAAGCGGTGCGGCAGCCTCAAACCCAACCCGACCTTTGATGCCGATAATGGTATCGCCCACGTGAACATCCCGTCCGATGGCGTACGCCGAAGCGATTTCGTTCAGGATTTCGATATTGCGGGCAGGGCTGTTTTTTTCTCCGCTAAGGGCAATGAGTTCGCCTTTTTCAAAAGTAAGCGTAACTTTTTCAGTATCAGTTTTTTTCAACGGATGCGGATAGGCTTCATCGGGCAGTGGCAAATGCGAAGTAAGCGTTTCAGCACCGCCAACGCTTGTTCCCCAAAGTCCTTGATTGACAGAATATTGGGCTTTTTGCCAATTCATATCAATGCCGTTTTTTTTGAGATATTCGATTTCCGTTTCGCGGGAAAGTTTTTCATCACGGATAGGCGTAATTATCTGAATTTCAGGTGCTAAAATCTGAAAAATCATATCAAAACGGACTTGGTCGTTGCCCGCTCCGGTGCTTCCGTGAGCGATGTATTTCGCCCCGATTTGCTTGGCATAATTCACAATTTCAATGGCTTGAACAATCCGTTCGGCACTGACCGACAGCGGATAGGTATTGTTTTTCAACACATTACCGAAGATGAGATATTTTACAACTTTGTCGTAAAAATTCCCAACAGCATCAATGTTGATGTATTCTTTTACACCGAGAGCGTAGGCTTTTTGTTTTATTTTTTCGGTTTCTTCGGAAGAAAAACCGCCTGTATTGACACTTACGGCATATATTTCAAATCCTTTTTCTTGGCTAAGATACTTGGCACAATACGAAGTGTCAAGACCGCCGCTGTACGCTAAGACTAATTTCATAGGGGTTAGGTTTTAGGGTTTTAGGGAGCCTCACCCCCAGCCCCTCTCCGAAGGAGAGGGGAGCCACTCAGATAGCATTGAGTATTTTCTCCCCCTCTCCTTTATGTGAGCGAAAGCGAGGAATTGATAGGGGCTGGGGGTGAGGGCTTTATGCTTCAATTTTCTTTTCTTTTTTCAAAAACAACGTCTGCTTGATTCTTTTGAGCCGTGCGAGAACTTTGCTGTTAAACGGATGCCGCACTTCTTTTTTGGTTTCTTTTTCTTTGGGGTCGTAGAGCATTCCGGTACAAAGACACATTTTTTGTTGCGTTCGTTGCAGAATGTCATAGTTTTTACAGGTTTGGCATCCTTTCCAGAATACGGGGTCGTCCGTAAGTTCGGAAAAAGTTACGGGACGGTAGCCGAGTTCGTAGTTGATTTTCATTACGGCAAGCCCGGTAGTAATACCAAAAATTTTGGCTTCGGGATATTTTTTCCGCGAAAGCTCAAAAACGGCTTGCTTGATGCGTTTTGCCAATCCTTGGTTGCGATAATCAGGATGCACGATAAGCCCCGAATTGGCTACATACTTATTGTGTCCCCATACTTCAATATAACAAAAACCTGCAAAAATACCATTCTCCAAAGCAATGACTGCATTTTCGTTTTCAAGTTTGCTGATGACGTATTCGGGGGTGCGCTTAGCGATGCCGGTGCCACGCACACGAGCCGATTCTTCAATCGTATCGCAGATAATTTGTGCATATTTGTTATGGGAAGCATTGCCTACAACAACTTCTATATTCATTTGTAAATTCAATATAATAGTGAGTAAAAAAAGAGATTAATTCGTAAAAAGACCGGACACACCTAAGTCTAAAAATATTTGCGCACCCTTACGGGCGGAGACGACGCACAACGATACGCAAGGCAGGAATTCTTGCCCTACAAGAAGATATGTGAATGTTCGTTGTCATCGGATTTTATTTTTATAATATCGCAGGGCAAAATTACTACATTATTTCTAATATACAAATATTTTACCTAAAAAATACCGAGTCGCCTTGAAATAGTTATTTTATTTTCTTTTTAAAAGAATTCGGCAAGGCTACTTGGATGGCATGTGCCACTAAAATAAGCAATAAACACCCAATAGGATTGAGCCACAAATAACTGAGATTGATAACTTTATTTAAATCAAGGAAATACAGCCAGATTATAAACGGTTCTACTACCAAAACAGCGTAAAAAACGGCTTTTCCATTTATTTTCTTAAAGAAAAAAGCCAATGCAAACACTCCTAAAATCACGCCATAAAACAAGGACCCGATAATATTGACCGCCTGTATAAGATTTTCAAAAAGTGAGGCACTAAGTGCAAAACCAATTGCTACCAAACCCCAGAAAAGTGTAAATAACCGCGAAACAACCAAAAATCGTCCGTCTGTAATGGAAGGAAAAAATACGCGCTTGTAGATATCAACCACCGAAGTTGTTGCCAACGCATTGAGTTCGGACGAGGTAGAACTCATCGCCGCCGAAAGTATAACCGCTATCAGCAAACCTACCAAGCCTGCCGGCAAATAATGCAATATATAATGTATAAAAACGTAGTCACGCTCGTTCGTTTCCGTGTCAGGATGTTGCTGCTTGAGCAACGTTACCACTTGTTGGCGCATTTTTTTTTCTTCATTTTGCCAATGTTGTAACTGTACCACCGCCGATTGTTGTACTTCCTCATCTCCCGACTTACGTGCTTCTTGCCAATCACTTATTGCATTTTGTTTTTGTGTGTGCAATTGTGAATATGCTGTATTGAGCGATGTATAGCCTTCCATTTCTTGTAATTGTCGTTCGGCAATCGGATTGAAATTAAGTGGCGGTTGGTGGTATTGAAAAAACACAAATACCATTACACCTATAAATAGTATAAAAAACTGCATCGGCACTTTGAGCAGCCCGTTGAAGAGAAGTCCCAACCGTGCTTCGTCCAGATTTTTTCCGCTGAGGTAGCGTTGTACTTGACTTTGGTCTGTACCAAAATAGCTCAAAAACAAAAATGTCCCTCCCAAAAATGCCGACCATATCGTATATCGGTTGCTCAAATCAAAATCGAAATTTACCGCTTCGAGCTTGCCCAACGCCCCTGACAAATACAGTGTATCGGTCATCCCCAACGGCAAACTGCGGATGATGTACACAAAAGCAACCACCATCCCCAATATGATGACCATCATCTGCTGTTTTTGCGTCTGGCTGACAGCTTCCGTTCCGCCCACAAGCGTATAAATTATCACCAAAAAACCTATTAGTATAATCGTTAACGGCAAATTCCAACCAAGTATTGTTGATAAGATAATCGCCGGTGCGAATATCGTAATGCCTGCCGCCAAGCCTCGTTGAAGTAAAAAAAGAGAAGCCGTCAACACTCGCGAAGAAACCCCGAAACGCTGTTCGAGAAATTCGTAGGCGGTGAAAATTTTCATTTTAAAAAATCGGGGGACAACCCAAACACAGAGAATAATCATCGCTAAAGGCAACCCAAAATAAAATTGCACAAAGCCCAATCCGTCATAATACGCCTGCCCGGGCGTAGACAAAAACGTGATAGCACTCGCCTGCGTAGCCATTACGCTCAGCCCAATGACCCACCAATTACTCTGGTTACCACTCAAATACGAAGTAGCTGTTCGTACCCGCCGAGTTTTCCAAAGTCCGTAAAGAACAATCCCCACCGATACAAAAACCAATACAATCCAATCGAGTTGCTTCATGCCGAATAATGATTTTGAAACCACACCATCAAAAAAATCATCAGTGTGCTTATGATGAATAGCAAGAGATATAACCGTCGGTAATTGATTTTTTTCATGTAACAAATAGATTAAAAACACTTCAAATATCGCTCAAAGATAATTATTTTTCTGAAAAATAAAGATTTTCTTTTTAAGGATAAGACTGATTGTAGAATAAACAAGCCATTATTTATAATTCTATTGTATATTTGCCCAGTTTTAGTAAATAAGGACTTATTTTGTAGATGAAAGAAATACCACACAATTTTATTTTTAACAAAAACTCTATTTTTATGAGAAAAATTTATTGGCTTGCCATTATGCAATTTATTATTTTTTCGTGTAGCAAAGGCGACAAACAATCACAAGAAACCACTTTCCGAAGCTCGTCAGAATTATTTCAGGCTGACAAATATCCCGCTCGCGGCACGGTTTTTACCCGTGATGTTAGCAACATGCCTTTGGCTCATAACTCCGATGCCATTGCCGCTTACATGCCAAAAATGCCGTCCGAATATCTGCCCGAACAATTTAAGCCATGGCTCGTAACAGGGCTCAATACCACGAGTTTTAACATCCCTATCTATGTGGTAAACAGCAACGACAGCCAACAGACATACGCCGAATTCGACTCCGGTGACCCTCGCGTAATCTACCGCTCCGACCTGATAGCCAATACTACAGGCCGTATTCCTTTTCCCGAATATGCAGTTCCGGCAGGCGGTGGCGACAAATCATTGGCAGTTTACGATGTCGGCACAGGATTGATGCGGGAATATTTCCATGTAGTAAAAAATGCTGAAGGTGTATGGCGTTTTGCCGCATCGGGCTATTACCAAGCACGCCCGGGACTACAAGGATTGGCAGAAGACAACTACTATATGCAGCTCACTACGGGTTCGTCGGCAGTAGTGGGAATGCTCAATCCGCTTTCGCAAATAGGTATCGAAGAAGCGAGAGCCGGCGAGATACACCACGCATTATCCTTCACGATTGCCGATGCCGGGAAAGGCTATTCGTTCCCTGCCAAGCAAGGCGATGGGCGGTCGGACAATCCTAACGCTCCACTCCAAGGACAATGGTTCCGCATACGTCCCGACGTGAATTTGGAAACGCTCGGATTACGCCCGTTTACACTCGTTTTAGCAAAAGCAACACAACGCTACGGTGGCTATGCTGCCGACCGAAATGCTTTCTGCCACGCTTTCAATACAGAACACCCGATTAACGAAATAGCTGCCGGAAAACCCGACCCTTGGGCAAAAGGCGGCGATATTTATGAAAAATATGGCAACTTGGAAATCAATGATTTCCCTTGGCATCTTACCCAATGGGCTCCCGTAGATTGGGGAAAATAAAGACTGAAACGCATAAAAAAAGCTATCGTAAGTACGATAGCTTTTTTAGTGCACGTTTCTTAAACTATAATAATATAGTTTATTACTTTTTGAATTTAGCGTATTTGCTTTTGAACTTGTCGATACGTCCTGCGGTGTCGATAAGTTTTGATTTTCCTGTATAGAAAGGATGTGAAGTCCTTGAAATCTCCATTTTTACCAATGGATATTCTACGCCATCAACTTCAATGGTTTCTTTAGTGTCAACGGTAGATTTTGTGATAAAAACGTCCTCGTTTGACATATCTTTAAATGCTACCAATCTGTAAGATTCTGGATGTATTCCCTTTTTCATCGTATAATATATTTTTAACCGTCTTAATTTTCAGAGGGCAAAGATACATATATTTATTTAATGTACAATTTTTTACGCACTATTTTTTTGAAAAAAGACAGACCCGCCGCAGCGCATCTGTCTTTTAAAAAAATTATTTCCCGATTTCTTCAAAATTGCGTTTTACGAAGTCCGTCAGTTCTTTGCCTTTGAGCAATCCTTGCGAAAGTCGGGCGAGGTCGAGGGCTTGCTTTACGAGCGTTTCTTTTCCTTCATCATTGGCATTCAGTATTTTACCCGCCAATTCCGAATTGCTGTTTACCACCAGATTGTACATGTCGGGCAGGTGTCCCATTCCGAACATTCCACCGCCTGTGGCACTCATATCCTTCATTCTTCTCATAAATTCGGGTTGCGTGATGGCAAACGGAGCCGACTGGCTGTCGAGGGCTTCCAACTGCACGGTATAATTTTCATTGGGAACGAATTTCTGAACCGTTTCTTTGAGCATATTCTGCTCGTCTTCAGAAAGTTTTGAAATGGCTTCTTCCTTACGGATAAGATTGTCGAGCGGTGCGGAATCCACCCTCGCGAAAGTCAGTTTTTCGTTGTCTTGTTCCAATTTCTGAATCAAATGCGGCACGATGGGCGAGTCGAGCAGTATCACTTTATAGCCTCGTTCGTTAGCTTCCTCGATAGCGGCGTGCTGGTTTTCAGCATTTTGAGCGTACAAAATCACCAGATTTCCGTCTTTGTCCGTTTGGGTTTCTTTGACGGCATCTTTCAGTTCCGAAAGCGTAAAATACTGATTATCAGTAGTTGGATAGAGAACAAAACTGCCTGCTTTTTCGTAAAATTTCGGTTCGGACAACATTCCGTATTCAAGAACGATTTTGATGTCGTTCCATTTTCTCTCGAAATCTTCACGGTTTTCGTTGAAAAGCGATTTGAGTTTGTCCGATACTTTTCGGGTGATGTAATTCGCGATTTTCTTAACGTTACCGTCGGCTTGCAAGTACGACCGCGACACGTTGAGCGGAATGTCGGGCGAGTCGATAACGCCTTTGAGCATCGTTAAAAATTCGGGGACGATACCCTCCACATTATCCGTTACAAATACTTGATTTTGATACAGTTGTATTCTGTCTTTTTGGATTTGCATATCGTGCGACAGCTTCGGAAAATAGAGTATCCCTGTAAGGTTGAACGGATAATCGACATTTAAATGAATGTGGAACAGCGGCTCGTCGAACTGCATCGGGTAGAGTTCACGATAGAAGTTTTTGTAATCTTCATCGGTCAGTTCCGAAGGCTGTTTTGTCCACGCCGGAGCAGGATTGTTGATGATGTTATCGACCGTTTCGTACTCGGTTTTGTAATCTTCAGGGGCGTCATCGGGACGTGGCAGCGGTTCTTGTTTCGTGCCGAATTTAATCGGAATCGGCATAAATTTGTTGTACTTGCGGAGTAGTTCGCCGATGCGGTTTTCTTCCAGAAATTCCAGTGAATCATCGGCAATATGAAGGATGATTTCCGTGCCGCGTTCTGTTTTCGGGTCGGGTGTGAGGGTAAATTCCGGGCTGCCGTCGCACACCCAGCGAACGGCAGGGGCATCGGTGTATGATTTGGTGACGATTTCCACCTGCGATGCCACCATAAACGCCGAGTAAAATCCGAGTCCGAAATGCCCGATAACGCCGGTATCTTTGGCGGTATCTTTGTATTTTTCGAGAAATTCTTCCGCTCCCGAAAAAGCGATTTGGTTGATGTATTTTTCTACCTCATCGGCGGTCATCCCGATGCCTTGGTCGGTGATGTGGAGCGTTTTGTTGTCCTTGTCGATACGGACTTCGATTTTCGGGCTTCCGTATTCGGTTTTGGCTTCGCCTATGCTTGTGAGGTGTTTGAGTTTGAGGGTAGCGTCCGTAGCATTAGAGATGAGTTCCCGCAGGAAAATCTCGTGGTCGCTGTACAGAAATTTTTTGATGAGCGGAAAAATATTTTCCACCGATACATTTATAGTGCCTTTTGTCATAACGTATTTTATTTTTCGGTTTGTTTTTCAAAAAAAATACCAAAACGGCAAAACTGACATTATGGCAGAGCTATAGACCTTATATATGTCTTTATCATTTTTAGGCACTCTTTGTCTTTTTGCTAAAAACATGCTTTTATTTCCATTTTTAATTTTTCCATT
Organism: Capnocytophaga sp.; assembly: GCA_030538675.1. GTDB lineage: Bacteria > Bacteroidota > Bacteroidia > Flavobacteriales > Flavobacteriaceae > Capnocytophaga. The sequence continues at coordinate 19,497 of JAUNTM010000022.1, read as the reverse complement.
AAACCTTTTTTATCGTCCTCCGTCTTATTGACGTAAATCGTTCGTAAAACTATTGGTGACAATATCCGGAATTGCATCACAAGGTTGTTCGCGAATGGTGAGACAATTAATTGAATAACTAATTTTAAAGATTAAAAACATGAAACAAACATTTCAATTCGTTGTGGCAGTTATGTTACTTTTCAGCCTCAACACACAAGCACAAGATGATAAAAAACCAAGAGGTGACTTTCAAAAACAGCGCATCGAGCGCATGACCGAAGAGTTGTCATTATCAGCAGACCAGCAGAAAAAAGTAGAAGCTCTTTTTGAAAAACAAGCCAAAGAACGCCAAGAGAGACAAAATGCTCAAAAAAAGGATATGGAATCTCGGCGTGAAGCCTTTACTGCAGAATTGAAAAAAATCCTTAGCAATGAGCAGTACGCTAAGTTTGAAGCCAACCGGCAAAAACGTGACGGTAAAGGAAAACCGGAAAATAATAAAGGTAAAAAAGAAGGCAAAAAAGAAGGTTCGAAAAGGAATGCCTCAAGCGCAAACCAATCTGTATAACGCCGAAAAACTCCCTAAGCATTGAGCTTATTAGATACTGATTTTTTTAGAAAAGCTGTCCGAAAAAGGCAGCTTTTTTTGTTATCTCTGATGATTTTTCCGTTGCCTTTTTGCTTCGTAAATAAGAACCGAAGCCGCCACGGAAACATTCATCGAGTCGATAACGCCTTCCATCGGGATGATGATGTTTTGAGCGCTATGCTTGAGCCATTCTTCCGTAAGTCCTTCATCTTCAGTGCCTACTACAATTGCCGTTCCGTGTGTGTAATCTACCTCATCATATGGTACGGAAGCCGATAGGGCGGCACAGCGTATTTGTATGTTGCGGTCTTGAAGAAAGCGGATGATTTCATTTGTCGTCCCTACACCTATCGTATTGGTGAACACGCACCCGACACTTGAGCGGATGATGTTGGGATTGTACACATCGGTACGCGGATTGGCTATCAATACGGCATCAACACCTGCGGCATCGGCAGTCCGCAATAAAGCACCAATATTACCGGGTTTTTCGGGAGCTTCGGCAACCAAGACCAACGGATTTTCGGAGGATAACACAATGGCATCGAGCGAATGATTGCGACATTTCCCGATAGCGATAATCCCTTCGGTAGAATTGCGATAGGCTATTTTTTTATAGACTTCTTTAGAAATGGCAATTACTTTGGAGGGAGCTACTCCGAATTGTTGCCAGGTAATTTCGGAGGTGATGTCGGCACACCATAACAATGATGCCAATTCGTAACCGCCTTGGCAAGCCAAGCGTATCTCGCGAATGCCTTCTATCAGGAAAAGCTGTTCTTGTTTCCGGGTTCTCGATTTTTCTTGCAAAGCCACCCAATGTTTTACCGAAGGATTGTGTACGCTGCTGATTTCTTTCATTTTGATAGACAAATAATTGCTTACAAAAAAACTGCCTCTACTAATGATAGAAGCAGTTTGTAATTAGTTAATAAAATAAATGGATCTGTTTACAGTCGTTCAATATAAACCATACATTGCGTCAGCTCGGGTTTATTTTTGGTGTAGTCATCAAGCCACACTTTTAGTTCGTCAACCTCGTAAGGTAAAAGCCTGTCCAAAGCTTTTTCTAACTCTTTGCAGAATAGGTTAGGGTCAAAACTCACTTTGGATAGCACCGTCTTGGTGTACTCAATCATCGGACGTTTCATGGTCGTGTCATTTTCATTCATTTCAAAGGTACGGATTTTATCGTAAAGAAAAACAAAAAAGATTAAGAATAATACGTTAATCTATTCTGATGTTCCAATACATCCGCGCCTGCACTCCTTTGGTATTGGCTAATGATTTGATATTCTGATAGATTTCATACGCATCATCACCTATTTCTTGTTGTAGTGCCTGTTGTTTTGCTTTTACGCCAAAGCTTTCGAAAAGTTCTTTGAAACTTGTTTTGTAAATGGGGTACGTTTTGAGGTCGTATTTTTCCAAATCATTTTCTTGAGCAGCGTACAAGATGGCGTCATTTAGGCCTCCTATTTCATCGACCAGACCGATTCGCTGTGCTTCTACACCACTCCACACGCGGCCTTGTGCGATAGCCTCAACTTCCGATGTACTCATGCTACGCCCTTTGGCGACCCGCTCCACAAAAACATTGTAAATATTTTCCACAGATTCGGTGGTAACTTTAATGAAATTGGGAGTTGGTGCTTCGAATGGCGAATATCCCATCGCATGGTCATGAGTTTGTACTTGTTCGGCATTGATGCCCCATTTGTCGGCGAGTTTTTGTACATTGGGCAATACGCCAAATACACCTATAGAACCTGTGATTGTTCCAGCTTCAGCATATATTTTGTCGGCATTGCAAGCGATGTAGTATCCGCCCGATGCTGCATAATTTCCCATAGAAACATATACGTTTTTGCGGGCTTTGGTCAGTTCGATTTCGCGGTGCATGAGTTCGGATGACAAGGCGCTCCCGCCGGGTGAGTTTATTCGCAATACGACGGCTTTGATATCGTCATCTTCACGGGCATCATGCAGCGCTTTAGCGATGGTCTCGTTACCGATGATTCCTGCGGCACCTTGCCCGTAAACAATTTCGCCCTCGGCGTAGATAACGGCAATTTTATCTTTAGGACGATTGAGCGATGCTTTGCCGGTTACGCTTTGCGCATAGTTCTCGATACCGATGAATCTTACATCCTCAAACGAATCAACCGCTGTCCGCTTTACCAATAATTCGTCGAATTGGTCTTGGTAGATAACGGCATCTATCAGTTTTGCCTGCAGTGCCAATGCGGGCGTGCGGGCGCTGAGCGTATTAGCGATGCTGTTGAGCGTATCGACCGAAAGGTGCCGGCTTTGGGCGATATCCGTAACGATACCGCTCCAGAGCGAGTGCAACAATTCGGACATTTGCTCGCGATTGGCTTCGCTCATAGAGTTTTCCAAAAAAGGTTCAACAGCACTTTTGTATTTTCCATGGCGGATGACTTCCATAGTAATGCCTGTTTTTTCTTGCGCTTTTTTGAAAAATAAAATTTCTGATGACAATCCGCGGAATGTAATTTCAGCAAGCGGACTTACAAATATAGAATCGGCTACGGACTGCACATAATAATCCGTTTGCGAAATAGCATCGTTAAAAGCGTATATGAACTTGCCCGACTCTTTGAAGTCTGCCAATGCCGAACGCAAGGCTTTGGCGATAGCGATACCTTGTACGTTGCCCGTACTTTTGATAGAAATACCTTTGATGTTATCGTCTGTTTTGGCTATTTCGATAGCTTTCAGTATGACATTAAGCCCGTTGAATTCTTCGGAAGTATAATCAAAATCTTCAAAATAGGTGCGGTTCCCGTAGTCTTGCAACGGTTTTTTGAAATCAAGTACAAGCACCGAATTGTCTTTCACTTGAAGTGATTTTTGACTACTCTCGCCCAACACAGACGAGAATGCCGAAATAAGCAGTAAAAACAAGGCGAACAATATTCCTAACGAAATAAAAAAACCTAAAATAGCCGCCAATACATTTTTCAAAAAATTCATAATTTTCTTTTTAGACAGAGGAAGATACGCATTGCCAATGAGCCAACTAAGCCCGCCAATGTCTTTCCCCAAAATTTATAACGTGGCAAATATACTAAAATTCCCTTGAGATTACCTATTTTTGTATCCGAATATGAAGCATATAATTTACATCTCGTTGGGCAGCAATATGGGGGAACGCCTTGCGTATTTGCAGAAAGCAGTCGGTGCCGTGTCGCAACATATAGGCACGGTTACAGCTGTATCGCCTGTGTATGAGACGCCCTCCTGGGGCTTTGACGCACCCGCATTTCTCAACGCTTGTATCGGCGTAAACACCTCTTACACAGCCTTTGAAGTGATAGAAAAACTGCTTGCCATTGAAGCTCAATTAGGGCGTGTGCGCACCGGCGAGCAAGGATACAAATCCCGCCCGATTGACTTAGACATTTTGTTTTATGACGATAAAGTAATCACTGCCAGCACCTTACAAATACCACATCCGCAGCTGGCAAAACGCAAATTTGTATTGCAACCGCTGTCGGATATTGCCCCAACATTACAACATCCGATATACAAACAAACTGTAAATGAGATGCTTAGCCAAACGCCCGATAGTGCAGAACTCCACATCACCGATATGAAAATCTCCCTTACGGGGAAAAAATCACCGTTTGACACCTATAATTATATAGCGATAGAAGGAAATATCGGCGCCGGAAAAACTACGCTCGCTACCAAAATATCAGAAGATTTTAACGCCAAACTTATCTTAGAACGCTTTGCCGACAATCCGTTTCTTCCCAAATTCTATGGCAATCCCAAGCGGTATGGTTTTACGCTCGAAATGTCGTTTTTGACGGAGCGCTTCCAGCAAATGTCGGGACATTTGGCACAGCTTGACCTTTTCCGCCAACATGTCGTATCGGATTATGACATATTCAAATCGCTGATATTCTCGAGCATTACCCTTACGGATGATGAATTTGCGCTTTATCGAAAATTGTTTTATATTCTTTATAATCAGATAATTAAGCCCGAATTATATGTGTATCTGTATCAAAATACCGACCGCCTGATTGCCAATATCCAAAAACGCGGACGTGATTTTGAGAAAAATATCTCTAAAGATTACCTACGACAGATAAATGAAGCGTATCTGCAGTATATCCAAAAAAATGATGCCGTACATTCGCTCATCATTGATGTAACCGAAATGGATTTTGTGGAAAACGAAGCCGATTATGATGAAATTATAAAACGTATTAACGAGGGTAAAGGCTAAATCCTTCAAAAAAAAATGTATTTTTGTTTGTCTAATTTATAGTATATGCCTCTGATACTTTCCACCAAAATACTCACACCGACACAACGCCAATATTTGCTCAACGCCGGCTTGCAAGTGATGGAAGCCGATTTTATCAGCGTAAAAATCATACCTTTTGACTTGCCTGAATACCCTTCTGACCGACTTATTTTTACAAGTCAAAATGCGGTACAAAGCGTATTGCAACATCCTGAAAATCAAAATTTAAAAAAAATACCTGTCCTTTGTGTTGGCGATAAAACAGCGGCTCTATTACAGCAAAGCGGGTGGCATGTAGCGCATACCGAACCCTACGCCGCCGATTTAGGGAATTATATTGCTGAAAACTGTCCGCAACACCGATTTTTATTTTTTACAGGAAATTTGCGGAGCGAACAAATCCCGAAAATATTTCGCACGAACCAAATCGAATATAAAGAAATACAAACCTATCACACCAAGCTCACGCCCCACAGAATAGAAACCACCCCCGATGCAATTCTTTTTTACAGTCCGTCGGGCGTAGAAAGCTATCTGAAAATCAATTCGCTGTCAAGCGAACAACTGTTTTGTATAGGAAACGTAACCGCCAAAGCCGTTTCGGCATATTCATCACGCGTGATAACGGCTCTGCATCCTACGGTTGAAAATGTCATCATCCGGTGTATCAAGCATTTTCAAGAATAAAAATGATGACTGACAATTATACATACGGGTAACCTTTCGTTTATAGGCTCATTACCGGACTAAATCAATCAACAAATTCAAAACTTCCTTCAAGAACAGCGCTACTACGTCCGCCTCTTGGGTTTTCTTCATCGGCAAACGTACAGAATACAAATACGCTATTGTCCTTCAACTCAATTATTTGGCTGATAGATGTGCCGTCTTTTTCTATCCAATTGAGGAAAAATTGATGTTTGTTAAGTTTTTTGATTACAGCATCTTCGTTTCCTTCGTCAATAGTCCCGTCGGGCAAAATGGTTTTCCAATGCAACGTGCTATCGGTTAGGTACGAAACTTCCGCTTTAAATTCGGGATACAGCAATACGGCTTTCCTCCCGATAAGCGATGTTCCCTCTAATTCAATAAGGTTTTCGGTGTGATTTTTTTCTTTCTGACAGTCGTTGCACGAAAAAAATACGAATGCCATTGCCACTAAAATACTTAATTTTTTCATTACAAATTTGGTTTTAGAATATATGCTTTTGTATAATTCACTTCTACGTTATAAATCTTAAAAAATCTGATTGTACTCGGTGTATTTTACATTGGTAAAGTAGTCAAAAAGAGGAAGTTGAGACAGTAACCGTTCGGCTTCTTCTTTATTCATCTGTTATTTCAATCTAAAAATTACATAATGGCGGTATATACAAAATAACCATAAATGCCAATAAGTACAATCCCTTTTTTCCAGTCAAATGTAAGTCGTTTTGGTACGAATGCCAGCAAAATCAATAGCAACGCCGTGCCGAGCATCCAAAGCATATCATTGCCCAAAAGACCCTCGTCAATATTGGAAATAGGTGTAATAGAAGCTGTTACGCCGAGAACCGTCCCGATGTTGAATATATTCGAACCAACAAGATTTCCAAGAGAAATAGCTTTTTCTTTCTTGATAACGGCGATAATCGAAGCTGCCAATTCGGGGATACTCGTTCCCACCGAAACCACCGTCAGCGCGATGACACGCTTACTTACATTGAACATTTCTGCCAAACCTACCGCTCCGCTGATGAGCAATTCGGAACCGCCCCACAGAGCCATGCCGCCCAGTGCCAACAACAACAATATCAAACCGATATTCATCTGCCCTGTACTCTCGGGGAGTTCTTCCAAGCGCTCCGATTCGGTGGTTTTCTTTTGTTTGTAAATCAGTAAAACAATAAATGACACCATCATAATTAATAAAATGATGCCGTCCATCCGGCTAATATCTTTGTCAAAATACGTCAATCCGAACAAAGCCAGCGAAAAAATCATCATCGAAGGCCAATCTACTTTTAAGAAAGTGCGTTCTGCGGTAATGCTGCCAAAAAGGAGGGTCAGTCCCAGCACAAATGCGATATTCGCAATATTCGACCCCACAACGTTGCCCACCGCAATATCGGGATTGCCGTTGAGCGCCGCTTTCACGCTCACGATGAGTTCGGGTGCCGAAGTGGCAAACGATACGATGGTAAGCCCTATCACAACCCTTGAGATGTTGAGTTTGAGCGACAATCCTACGGATGATTTGAGTAACCAATTACCGCCAACCACCAGCAGACCCAAACCTGCGACAACATATATGATATTTACCCACATAATTTTTCTTTTTTTTTTAAAATTTATTACAGAAATCGCTGCAAAGCTACAAATTTAAAAGTATAATTTTATATTTTTAAATAAATAATTGCCATTAGAATTTAATTCCCTGCCCTTAACAATCCGCCATATTAACCGCAACGGCAAGTCCCCCTTCGGAAGTTTCTTTGTATTTTGTATTCATGTCTTTGGCGGTCTGCCACATCGTATTGACCACTTTATCGAGAGGGACTTTGGCGTTTTTGGGGTCGGTTTCCATAGCAAGTTCGGCAGCGTTAATGGCTTTTATCGCTCCCATAGCATTGCGTTCGATGCAGGGAATTTGCACCAGCCCTCCGATAGGGTCACAGGTAAGCCCCAAATGATGCTCCATAGCTATTTCGGCAGCCACCAATACCTGTTCGGGCGTTCCGCCCATAAGTTCGCACAGCCCGGCTGCCGCCATCGCCGATGATACGCCAATTTCGGCTTGGCAGCCACCCATTGCCGCCGATATAGTCGCCCCTTTTTTGAAAATACTTCCCACCTCGCCGGCTACCAATAAGAATTTTTTGATGGCTTCTTCGTCTGCCTGATGGTTTTCAATCGCCAAATAATAAAGTAATACGGCAGGAATTACCCCCGCACTTCCGTTGGTCGGAGCGGTTACCACACGCCCGAGAGAGGCATTTACTTCATTGACTGCCAATGAGAAGCAACTTACCCACTTGAGTATTTGACGAAATTTGACTTCCGTTTTTTTGATAGACTCCACCCAACCTTCGATGCTGTCATACGCCACCACCCCGATAAGATTTTTGTGCATGTCATAAGCCCGCCGGCGGACGTTGAGCCCGCCCGGAAGTATGCCTTCAGTATGGCATCCGATGTAGATACATTCCAACATCGTGTGCCATATCCGCATCAGCTCACTGTGGATTTCGGGTTCGCTACGCAATGATTTTTCATTTTCCCATACGATTTCCGATATTTTTTTATTTTCATTTTTGCAATATACCAACAGTTCGTCCGCTTTTTCGATAGGAAAAGGAAATTGTTTTTTCAGTACTTCGTTTTGCTCGTTATCTTCATTTTCTTCTTTGACGATAAATCCGCCGCCGATAGAATAAAAGGTAGAGCGGTATTCAAAATCATCACCATAGGCTGTAAATGCAATACCATTGGCGTGAAAAGGCAGGAAATTTCTGTTGAAAACGATGTCTTTTTCGGGGTCAAACGAAATGATAAATTCGTTTGCCAGGCATATTTCTTTATTGTTGCTGATAGCCGAAATGATAACATCCAAGCTCTCAACCAGTACGTATTCGGGGTCGGCACCGCTAAGCCCGAGCATCGTAGCGAGGTCGGTGGCATGTCCTTTCCCCGTAAGGGATAACGAGCCGTACAAATCTACGTTCAGTTTTTGGGTGCGTGCGAGATATTGTTTTTTCTTTAATTCTTTCAAAAAAGCTTCGGCAGCCCGCCAAGGGCCTAAGGTGTGCGAACTCGATGGTCCGACACCGATTTTGAGCATATCAAATACGCTGATACATTCCATAAAGTTAGGTTTTTGTAGTTAGTTTTTTCAATTTTCCAAATAAAACAAATTTTCAGCCACTCCAAAATTTCAAAATCAACTAAATATATCCCAAACGATACCAAAGCGCAGATGAAAATCACGGTATGGCTGTGCCGGTGCTGCAAAATAGTTTCGTCCTGTAAACGAACCGTTGGTGTGTTCTGCCTTCAGAAATATTCGCATGGTGCGTACTTTGGCGTTGAAAAAAGCATCAATCATCGGGAAATTGCCCGTCTTTTCCGTAGATTGTACTTCAAATTCTGCCAACAACGGATTGTAACGGTTCGAGTGATAACTCGTAAAATAATTCAGTCCGACGCCTACCTGCACATACATTGCTTTTTTGAACAGATGCGTAGCGTAATACACCGTATTGCGGGTTACGAAGTCGGGGACGTTGAGTATCGGGTCGTTTTGTACAACTCTTTGGAACAGTACGGTATTGTCAAATCCGAATTTCCCGAGTTCAAAAGTCCGCTGTAATTTTATTTTCAAATATTGGATATTCCCCGAATATTGGCTTGGCAAAGACTGCGGACGGTCATTGGTGGTTGCCGTTTGCACTTCCAAAAATGTGTAATTGTTGATATTGGAAAGGCTGACATCGGCATTGAGCCATTGCGTTTCAAAATTTCCGAAAAGGGTTTGGGTATTCACTTTGTTAAAATCATCAAAATGATACCAATTGTAATTTTTATAATCGCTTTGGTAGAGCAAATAGTTAAAATCGGGCATCGTTGAAAGCAAATGAACGCCTGCTTTGACTTTGTTGCGGTCGTTGAAATGGTATGAGAGTGTGCCGTGCAGTTTCGTTCCCGTCATTTTGCCCACGAGGGTTTGTTCTCCTTGCGCTTCGATATGCAATCCGCCAATGCGTTTGTCCCATTCCGCCCCGATGCTGACGTCGGTGCCTTTTATCTGATGCGGCTGCAATACGCCCGAAATGTAATACGCATTTTTAAAGAAATAATTGTACATATAAGCACTTCCGTAAACGAACGTTTTCCCGAGATAGGGTAATTCTACTTCCGTCCCTATCGTATTGGTCATTTTTTTTAAACGTACTATGTCGCGGATGTTCAAAGGAACGTATGCTGCACCAAAATAAGAGCTTAGCGCCGTTGCTTGGTCAAAATAATAATATTCGGTTTCGTACTCGAATTTATGCCGCATACGGATTTGTTTGTACGCTGTTGAATCTTTCCGGTTGTTTAAAAAATCATAGTCATGCTGTAGAAAATAGCGTTTGCTGTCTCTTTTATTTTCGGCATCAGCCAAGAAAACATCAAGGACAGCGCGGTTTCTGTATTGGCTATCGCCCGATGTAAACTGCTCGATACTCGCAATGCCGCCGTTTTCGTAACTTGTAATATCATGCGTGGCGTAGTGTGCGAAAGCGGTGTATTTCTTGTTGGGCGACTCATACGAAAATCCCATCCGGAAATTGCCGTTACTGACCAATATCCGTTGGTAGCGCCCAAGCGAACGAAGCCCTTTGTATGCTATAAAAATATTCAAATTCGGCTTGAGATTGACTGTAAAAAGGGTGTTGAGAAACTGTCCTTGTTCTATTCCCGACTGGAACGTAAATTCGGTCAGTGGTGTCGGTACCCGATAATAATTAATTTGTCCGGGCGACAAATAAAGCATTTTCTTGGCGTTGGCTCCCATTGACGGAAAGTAACTGTCACTGCCAAAGTCATACATAAGAGCGTTGTAGGGTTGTGCCATATTGGAAAAAGGCATATACCCAAACATATCTTTCTGCACTTCATTCATCCGATAATACTTTTGTATCGTCAGTGAGGTATCCACAGCGGTGGTATCTCGTTCGTACGAAATAATTTTATAGTCGTGCGCTGTGAACGTGATACTGTCTTTCTTTTTGGCAGGACGCATGGTCTTGAACGTTGTGCCACCTACATTCATTTCTTCTTGTGCATTTACAAACGAAAATACCAAAAAGAGAATGCGCATCAGCTGCCATTTCGGATATATATATATGGTGTCGTTTTTTATTTTCATCAAAAATGTTTTTGCAAAAATAGACTAAAAGAGCGTACTCTGTCCGCCTTGAAAATTTATTTTACCCAAGTGCTTGTATGCCAGGTCGGTAACTTCTCTTCCGCGAGGCGTGCGAATGATAAATCCTTGCTGGATAAGAAACGGTTCGTATACTTCTTCGATGGTTTCGGCACTTTCGGAAACCGCCGTTGCGAGGGTCGTAATCCCCACCGGACCACCTTTGAATTTGTCGATGATGGTCAGCAGGATTTTGTTGTCCATTTCGTCCAAACCGTGAGCATCCACATTGAGCGCTTTCAGTCCGAACCGCGTGATTTCAATATCTATTTTCCCATCGCCTTTTATCTGTGCAAAATCGCGAATACGGCGTAATAAGGCGTTGGCGATGCGTGGCGTACCACGGCTTCGCCCTGCCAATTCGATAGCTGCTTGCGAAGCGATGGGCACACGCAATATTGAGGCACTCCGTTCTACAATTTCGGCGAGCAGTTCGGTGGTGTAATATTGCAACCGACTTTGGATGCCAAACCTCGCGCGCATCGGTGCGGTAAGCAATCCCGAACGGGTCGTCGCCCCGATGAGCGTAAACGGATTGAGATTAATTTGTACGGTGCGTGCATTGGGGCCTGACTCAATCATAATGTCGATTTTGTAATCTTCCATCGCCGAATAGAGATATTCTTCCACAACAGGACTCAGCCTGTGGATTTCATCGATGAATAGCACATCACGCTCTTGTAAGTTGGTCAGCAACCCGGCAAGGTCGCCCGGTTTGTCGAGAACAGGCCCCGAGGTAATCTTGATGCCCGCTCCAAGTTCATTGGCGAGAATGTGTGCCAAAGTGGTTTTCCCCAATCCGGGAGGCCCGTGAAAAAGTGTATGGTCAAGAGCTTCGTTGCGCATATTGGCTGCTTTGACGAAAATTTTTAGATTTTCCAACACAGCTTCCTGCCCCGTAAAATCGTCAAACGAAAGCGGTCGCAATGCCTTTTCGATATCGAGCTCTTGCGGAGTGTATTTTTCTTTATTGGGGTCTAAATGCTGATTCATAGTATCTTGTCGTGTATCCAAGCCGTTCAAAATAAGTGCTTACAACCGACAAATATACTATATCTGCGGGAATAGACAAGAAGATTTTTGGTAGATTTTTCTTAAAAGACGTGAGGTCGGTGTGAGGACGTATTGAATGCCGGTGTTTTACTTTCATAGAAGTCATAGTTCCCCTCTTCGAGGACGAAGGAAGTGACTCGAACAGCATTGAGCTTTTCCCTCTCTTGCAAAAATGAGGAGAAAAAATCAGCAAGTTGACTTATGACGCTTTTTACATCGAACGCACGGCAACTTAAAATTATCTTAAAAATAAAGAAACGTTTTTCATTACCTGAAAAAGCGTTTCTTTTTAACTTAAAAATTTATTAAAAATGATATCCTACGCTAAGCCCTGTACCTCTATATTCTACTACGTCAGGCACTTCATTGGTAAACAAAGGTTTCTTAATATCATAGCTATTATACATCACGAAGAGCGACAATGTCATTGAGCGGTTATTGCTAACCGGGCTATTGGCATAGAGAACCCTGCCGCACTTCTCCCAAATCAAACTCTACTTTTTTATTGCTGAGCGGAATATGCCCCGTAATTTGCAGAAAAGCATTGGCTTGATATTCATTGATAAATATATATCGGAATATACCGCCTATTTTTGATGTAATAATCTCATTATTAAGTAAATAACTAAAACCTGTAACCGCTCCGACACTAAACTGCCTGAATATATTATAATTGTATGAATAGTTGGGCTCATACATTATTTTTTTCGCTAAGATTTATCTCTCCACCGCTATATGAATAGGTAACTTTATCGGTTCTCGGAAAAACAATATCAACTTCTATATGTGAATACCAACGCTTGTCTTGGGCGGATATTATACTTGTAAATAAGACGAATAGTATTAAAGTATTTTTTTTATTCTAAATATATTTTATAATGTTAAAACTGCATTCTTGCACCTTTCCAAGTATTTCCTCTACGAGCCATTCCATAAAAGTCAACTTCCAAAGCTGTGTAATTAGCAAAATCAGGTAGCCCTATACTTACATTAGGACTGGAAAAAGAATTTCCATTTGTTTTAAATGTAACGCCGGGCTATAAAACCAAAGTCTTTATAAAAATGCTTCTTTATTTTGTTTGTCCTTGTTTCTTGATAATGCTCTGAGAAATAGACAACTTCAAACTCACCTGTAAAGCCATTTTCTCTTGCCACTGCAAAATTACTCTTGTCAGGCGCCATGCTTTTTAAAAAATCAAATCCTTGTTTGTACATTTTTTTCAAATTACTTTGAGATAAAATGCCAGAAGTATACACACTATAATTAAAACTACCTCCAAACACAGGGATTTTTGATGCTCTCTAAATAAGAATATAGCTTCAAAGAGTCTTTTAATTTCGAAGAAAAAAAACCTTTTTCTGTAAATTTGCATAGGCTGTCTTTTACAACAATCTCATTGTCAATATTTACAAAAGATGCCAAAATAGGATCTGAAACCTGTGAGGTTACTATTTCTTCCTCATCAACATACAAAAGTTCGTTATCATCTTCCTCTTATTCCAATGCATCATATTTTGCAAGAATATTAATCAGTTCCTTATCGTTTTCAACGTCTCCGACAGGTGATAAAGAACGAAATCCTTTCCCGTAAAATGTTTTCATCTGTTTTTCTAAAAGAGCTTCATTCTCCCTCATTTCTTAAATGGTTTAAGATAAACTCTCTGTTGGAGCGAAGAAAAATCTTTTCCCGATTAAACCCTCTTGAACAACTTCAGAAACCTCTACAATTTGTGTTTCATTCGCTGTAAAATCTTCATTACATACTAATATTCCCATTGGCGGCAGTAAATAAAAGTACTTTTTTGACATAAATATAGTTTTTTAAATTTCATGGGCAAAAGTAATGACACTTCCAATACCAAAAAACAAATAAAACGCTAATCATGCTTGAAATCGTTTTCGAGCTAACAATATCAACAGATATAGATTTTTTATCACATGCGCTCAGAATGAATAATTACTCTTTATAAAACATAATTAAAATTAATTATTGCTTATTTTTTAATATTTTTAAATTTACTTGAAAATGAAATAGTAGCTATAAATACAAAATCACCTTAACTTCACTCCTTGAAAACATCTATCTTAATGAAAAACGGAAAAAATATTTTACAAAACCATTTGATTATTTGGTTCTGCTACGATTTTTGAGAGATTATCCAAGCGATAAAAAGAACTTCATTTCAAATAAAAAAGGGAGCTATCGGCAAGCATGATCTTTAACAGCCAACAAAAGCAAGCCGACAGTACGCAAAACAACTCTCTAATGAATACGCAAAAAATCTGAAAATAAAGCCATTTACTAATTTAACGTGAACTCAATATAAGAAATTATTGAATAGTACCATTTTACTTCCGTAGAATCCCTCACTCCCGCCTCTAACTTGCGTTAGTGGGCTATTTATTTTTTAGAAACAAACGCCATTACAAGCGGTGTACCCAATATTCGGGATTGAGTTTGGTAGTATCTTTATAGAGGAAAAATTTCATTTCGGCTTTGCCATTTGCATCGGTAAATACTTTCCCCAGCGGTGTTTTTGTTTTTACTTTATCGCCATTTTTCACATACACGTCGGTCAGGTTGTAATAGATAGAAATGTAATTTCCGTGGCGTACGTGTACCACTTTATTACTGCCCGGAATGGCCTGTATTGCCGACACTTCCCCGTCGAATACGGCACGTGCATCGGCGTTGGGTTCGGTGATGATGGTAACACCGTTGTTATTGTGTTTTACTTCAGGATATACAGGGTCGCTGTACACGCCAAAACCTTGCGACTTGTAGCCTTTAGTTACAGGCCATATCAAGTTGCCTTTGTTGGCTTCGAAGCCTTGGGCTACTTTTCGCGATTCGGGGGTGAGAACAAAGGTTACTTCCGAAGCATTTGATTTGGCTCCTTGTTTTTTGTTGTTTGAGGCAATCGATTCGCGTATCAGGCGTTGTATTTCGCGGTCGATAGCATTGGCTTCTCGCTGTTTTTCGCGTATTTGCTGTTCGTATTCGCCTTCTTTTTGGCGGATGCTTGCCACGAGGGTTTCCTGTTCTTTTTTCTCGGCTTGCAGTAGCTGCTCTTCCTTACGGTTTTCTTGCAAAACAGCCTCTTTTTCTTTCCGCTGCACGATGAGTTTTTCGTTGAGCAGCCTTACCTCCTCCGTTTTTTGCTGTATTTCTTCGGCTTGGCGTTTACGATAATCGGTATATTGCTTCATGTAAAGCATCCGTTTGTAGCCTTGTTTGAAATTTTCGGATGAAAGTAAGAACATAAGCCTGTTCTGTTGCGATTTGTTTTTGTACGATTGCTTGATGAGTTTGGCGTATTCTTTCTTTTGAAAATCCAATTCTTTTCGCAGTGCCTCAAGTTGCCTCATGTTGGCGTTAATTTCTTTAGAAAGCAATGCCGATTGTTGTTCGGTGATGCGGATAAGTTTCGTCCGAGCCTGAATTTTTTGGTTAATTTCTTCGATTTGCGTAGCCACCGATTTGCGTTCTTGTGTTTGTTGCGAACGCATAAGCGTCATTTGGCGGATTTGTTCGGTAAGGACTTTTTTTCGCTCTTCGAGATTTTTTTGCTCGGGCGACTGAGCGTATGTGTGAACACTACACAACAACCATACTACAACGGTTTGAAAAACAGATATGATATAAAGCCGTTGTTTCATTTAACATCTATGCGTTTAGAACCCGACGGGATTTTAAAAGGAAAATTTAGGCTGCTGCCAAATTTCAAATTCTTAAAATCAAGCTCAATAGTAGTAACCCCTTCCGAATCAGCAGCCTGTATACGAATAATGCTCGGCATTACGTTGCCTTCGGCTTGCTGATAGGTGATGTCGGCCGTGGCATTTACCTGATTAACAGGGTCAACAGCTTGGAATTTTCCCATACGGAAATTGTCGGGCAAAATACCGTAACTGCTTTGTATGGCTTGTTTCGGCGGGGCTTCTATGTGATACATTTGCTCATCAATAATTATTTTGCTATTTGTTTCGAGAGGATATATCGCCTGCCCTAACAATAAATTTTGCAAGTTTTCAAAATCCACTTCAAACCCAAGCAATTCACTGATGTAATCAAATCCGCCATCGAAATACGTATTGTCCAAACGATTGTAATAACTTGCCTTTTCGGGAGTAATCATCACTTTGGCAACCCCTAATGGAGCACTAAGCCAAATCGCTTTGTCTTTTTCCATACGAAATGTCAGCGGTATGCTTTGGCTGTTTTTACCATCGTCATAGAAAGCTGATACACTGCCACTTACCGTCTTAAAATCAGGATAAGACATTTCGTGCAAACGGACAATTTCTTTTACTTTCATATCCCTATTGACACTGCCTGAGGCGACAACGGCTGTTTTGGTTTTGCAAGACACCGCCAATTGTGAAAGCACAATCAGAAAAATGCTAATCCGGTATACGATATTGTTTATTTTCATTGTCCAAATTTGTTATTTCAGTCCTGTGCTGCCAAATCCGCCTGCCCCTCTATCGCTTTGCGAAAGGCGCTCAACTTCAAGCCATTGGGCTCGTTCGCACTTAGCGACTACCATTTGGGCGATGCGTTCACCATTTTCTAGCGTAAACGGTTGGTTTGACAAGTTGACCAATATCACCCCGACTTCTCCGCGATAGTCGGCATCAATCGTACCGGGAGCATTGAGAACCGTGATGCCGTGCTTGGCAGCCAATCCGCTTCGGGGGCGAATTTGTACTTCATAACCGCTCGGGATTTCGAGAAAAATACCTGTCCCTATGATTTTCCGCTCGAGCGGGAGTAGCGTAACAGGCTCGCCGATATTCGCCTGTATATCCAAACCAGCCGCATCCGCCGTCTGGTAAGCAGGTAGCGGATGCGTGGAGGTGTTAATTATTTTAATATTCATGAAAACAGAAATTATGGTTTGGGAACCAGCAACATTCTCATTATTTGTTGAGCAATTGTTGGTTGCCTATACTGATGGTTAATCCTTCGCCGGTCGTATCGACATCAAAATAAATGCTGTCACCTTCTTTGATATTGCCCGACACGATTTCCTCAGCGAGTAAGTCTTCCACATATTTCTGGATGGCTCTGTTTAGCGGCCGGGCTCCGTACTGCTTGTCATATCCTTTTTCGGCGATGAAGTTGCGGGCTTTGTCGCTGAGTTCGATACGGTATCCCAAGTCATTGATGCGACCGTAGAGCTTGTTGAGTTCGATGTCGATGATACGGAAGATATCTTCTTTTTCCAGCGAATTAAAGGTTACCACATCATCGATACGGTTGAGAAATTCGGGAGCAAATACTTTTTTGAGAGCATTTTCGATAACGGATTTCTCATGGGCGTCGGCTTGTGCTGTTTTGGCAGCCGTACCGAAGCCGATACCCTGCCCGAAGTCCTTAACTTGGCGTGCACCGATATTGGAAGTCATGATGATGATACAGTTTCTGAAGTCAATTTTTCGTCCCAAACTGTCGGTCAGGAATCCATCGTCAAGTACTTGCAAAAGCATGTTAAACACATCAGGATGTGCTTTTTCTATTTCATCGAGCAACACTACCGAGTAAGGTTTACGCCTTACTTTTTCGGTAAGCTGTCCGCCCTCTTCATAACCTACATATCCGGGAGGAGCGCCGATAAGGCGTGTGGTGGAGAATTTTTCCATATATTCGCTCATATCGATACGAATCATAGATTCTTCCGAGTCGAAAAGTTCTTTCGCCAATACTTTCGCGAGTTGCGTTTTCCCGACACCTGTTTGTCCCAAAAAGATAAACGAGCCTATGGGCTTGTTAGGATCTTTAAGCCCTGTCCGGTTGCGTTTGATAGCTTTGATAACTTTTTCGACAGCAACATCTTGCCCGATGATTTTTCCTTTTATCTTATCTCCGAGCGATGAGAGTTTGTTCATTTCGGTCTGTGCGATACGGTTCACGGGGATGCCACTCATCATCGACACAACGTCGGCAATGTGGTCTTCGGTTACGGTATCACGATGCAATTTGGCATCTTCTTCCCATTTGCGGTGCAATTCTTTGAGAGTTGTTTCGAGAGATTTCTCTTCGTTGCGCAATCGGGCGGCTTCTTCAAACTGCTGACGGGCAACAGCTTGGTTTTTCTCGGTCAATATCCGTTCAATATCCGCTTCGTATTTGAGGATTTGCTCGGGTACTTTCATTTGAGTAATGTGTATGCGCGAGCCCGCTTCGTCCAAAGCGTCAAGAGCCTTATCGGGCAGGAAGCGGTCGGTCAAATAGCGGCTTGTGAGTTTTACACAGGCTTCAATAGCGGCATCGGTATAGGTTACGCTGTGATGGTCTTCGTATTTTTTCTTGACGTTGTGCAATATTTCGATAGTTTCGTCAATCGAAGTAGGTTCTACGATGACTTTTTGAAAACGGCGTTCCAACGCCCCATCTTTTTCGATAGATTGGCGGTATTCGTCTAATGTGGTAGCCCCGATACATTGTATCTCACCACGCGCGAGAGCAGGCTTGAACATATTGGAAGCATCCAAACTGCCGGCCGCACCGCCAGCTCCTACGATGGTATGAATCTCGTCAATGAAAAGAATGATATCGTCATTTTTTTCAAGCTCATTCATGATGGCTTTCATTCGTTCTTCGAACTGTCCGCGATATTTTGTGCCAGCCACGAGCGAAGCCAGGTCAAGCGTTACCACCCGCTTGTTGTACAATACCCGCGATACTTTTTTGTTGATGATGCGCAAAGCCAATCCTTCGGCAATAGCACTTTTCCCTACCCCCGGCTCGCCTATGAGCAAAGGATTATTCTTTTTGCGCCGGCTTAATATTTGCGACACGCGTTCTATTTCTTTTTCCCTGCCTATGACGGGGTCGAGTTTTCCTTGTTCGGCAAGAAGCGTAAGGTCTCGCCCGAAATTGTCCAAAACGGTCAATTTCCGTTGTACTTTCTGTCCGCCGGGCTGTATAGGCTCGTTGCTACGCTCTCCAAATTGTTGTTCCCTGTCCTCGCTGTCCAATTCATTAGAAATAGAACCAAACAATTCGTCGGCAGACAAGGTAGGGTGATAGGCTTTCGTAGCTGTTTCTTCATTGATGTTCATTTTGCCCAACAGCTGTACCGTAGGGTCGTTTTGATTTTGAAGAATGCTCAGCAGTAAAAGGGCAGAACTGATAGATTTCTCTTTGAACTGCATGGCTTTGAGGTATGTATTCTGCATGGCACGTTCGGCTTGTTTTGAAAAATAAATCGTGCCACTGTCCCCATGGGGAATATTAACATTGAACGATACCGAAGCCAACCGACCGACACGCTGACGCAGTGTACTAAGGTCTATATTGAGCTTATTTATGATGTCAATAGCCGACCCTCCGCTCTCTTGAAGCATTGCCAAAACGATATGTTCAGTCCCGATAACGGATTGTCCCAAACGCTTCGCCTCTTCTTTACTCGCAGCGATTATTTTTTTTACTCTCGGTGAAAAATTTTCATTCATAATAGTAGTGTTCCTTCTATAAAAAATTCAATAACATAATAATTACGTTCGTACTGATGACAAAAATCATACCTTTTTTGCCAACTGCTAAAATGTCAGTTAGTTTCCTCTGAAATTATTAGGATGCTACGTATACTTGTGCAAAGATACAAAATAATTATATTATTCAGCAGGGTTGATTA
>JAUNTM010000021.1 GCA_030538675.1 Capnocytophaga sp. | reverse complement strand
CAAAGCCCGATGACCACACCGACATTCGGTACAAATCCGCTTGAAAAAACGCTTTTATCCTTGTTGTACAGTACGTTATACGTTCCGCCTATCTGCATATATACGCCGTTGCCGAGCTGCTGCATATAACCGCCGCCCACGTAAAGTGCCTGTTCGTCAGTACTATAACTCAATCGGGTATTTTTATTTTTTTGATTGATGAAATAATATTGGTACGATGAATTTACGTAGAAATTCCTCATAATGTAGTAGTTAAGGGCGAGACCCACGCCAAAAATACTGCTGCGGAAGTAATTGGTATTCTGCAACGTATAATTCACATTTGCCGAAACCTCAAAATTCGGTGCGACCAAATACCCGACTCTCGGGGTAAAAAATACGCCCAAACCGCCACTGCCGCCCGTAATCCCGACATTGCCACCGAACGTCCAATTGTTATTGAAACTGTTGGGAGCGGAAGAAGCCGTATTGGAATTGGCAAAAACCGTAGGTTGCCGTTGTTGGGCTGAAACCGTAATTGTCCACGACAAAGCGATGAACAAAATTCCTAAAACCGTATTTTTCATAGTTTTATTTTTTTGCAAAAATAGGATTTTTATAGGAAATCCAAAAAGATAAGTTGTTCAAACTTTTCAAAAAGCCTTATTGTGATATTTTTTCAAAATATCTGTATGGTTGGAAATATGCTCTTAAACTCTCCAATCGTAATGCTTTTGGTTTTCTGTACTATAAATATCCTTCGGTTGCGGTTTGTGAAAGTTGATGCCAATGTCTAACTATTTCTTATTTAAGGTGGGTTCGATGTAAGAAGTTGTTTGATAATTAGCATCTTACTTTCGTAAAAGCCCTCACCCCCAACCCCTCTATCTCATTTTTATTATTTTAGATTTTGGTTTCGATGAATCTTCGATTTCCAAAGGAGAGGGGGTGGGGGTGAGGGGATTAAAGCTTTGATTTACAATGTTTTCTTACATCGAACCCACGTTATTTAGGGTAAGATTTTTGGCAGAAAACGTCAAGTTTACATGTCATTTGGTATCTTTAAATATTGTCTGCCATAAATGATTAACCAAATAGCAAAAGTTATTTCCCAAAGTCCGCCGAGTCCAAGAAGAAGCATACTCCATTCTTTTCCAAATAACACTTTTAAAAAACCGAAGGAAAAAACAGCATATCCTATCGCTCCCCAGATTGCTAACCAAGTGGGGACAATTTTGTATTTATACAGCATCAAGCACATAGGGATACTACCAAGTCCTAAAACCAGCATGGCAAGTCGGTTTTTTAGTAAATCTCTGTTAGCGGTAGTTTCTCTTATCTTAAAAGTCCAAGCATGGTTCCAAGTCCTATGCCAAAGTAGGTTCTATCCTTATTTATCTGTAACATAGGGGAGGCAGATAATCCCCAATAGCGAGTAATAGGGAATTCTATTTTAGGATTGACAATCAAACTGATAGTTTTGTGTTTCACATAATCATAAGTGTAATTTTTGCTCAAGGACACTGTATTGGTGTTAATTTTTTCCCAATTATCGGGTTCAGTATAAATGGTGTAGCCTGCTCCTAAAGAAAGATTGATTCTGATAGTTCCGCTTTGATTCATTTTATAAATTCTTCCAACTGTTGCGCCAAAGCTTTCAAATTTGTCCATAGGGCTATTCGCACCAAAAACCAATATACCAGTCACGCCCGTTGTAAAATCCTCTGGTTGTGATTTAGGTTTTCTAAGATTTCCGCTATATCCAATTTTGATAGAATATTTTTCTTTTATTACATAATTCAAATTTAAATCCATTCCCAAATAATTACCGAAATTCAGCTCTCCTGTTGCATATAGGGCATTATTTTCAATAAATTGAGCATTTGCAATACTGAACGAAATAAAACTAATTGCTAATAGAAAAATTTTCCGTGTCATTTTCTTGGTTTTAAATTAGAGAATAATGTTTTGAGGTTTTGTATGCAAGCAGACTACAATATACCAAAACGGCATGTGATTTCATCTGACACAAAAACCCTTTTATTTCCGCAAATTTACAAAAAAAATGATAAACTACTTAAAAAATCAGTTATTAAATTTAATCCATTAAAAACCCAAGCAAAGCCTTAAAATGACAACGCTCTGTTGCGTTCGTATTCTTCGATTTTATTTTTGCTATTTATCAGATAATCAATATCATCATAGCCGTTGATAAGACATATTTTTTTGTACGGGTCGATGTCAAAATGTGCCGAATTTCCGTTGTACGAAATCGTTTGGTTTTCCACATCAACGGTAATTTCTGTTGTAGGATTGTCGGTTACGGTTTGCAGTATATTTTTGAGAAATTCTTCCGAAACCTGTACGGGCAACAGTCCGTTGTTGAGGGCATTCCCTTTGAAAATATCGGCAAAAAAGCTCGATACCACGACCTTAAATCCGTAGCCTGTGAGCGACCAAGCGGCATGCTCGCGACTGCTTCCGCAACCGAAATTATTGCCCGCAAGTAATATTTCTCCTTTATATTTCGGATTGTTCAATACAAAATCGGCTATCGGTTGGTTGTTCTTATCAAAACGCCAATCACGGAACAAGTTGTCGCCAAATCCTTGTTTATCAATACTTTTCAAGAATCGGGCAGGAATGATTTGGTCGGTGTCGATATTTTCGGTGGGCAACGGAATGGCTGTTGCCGTAAGTTTGTTTAATTTTTGCATGTTTAGTGATTATTTTAAAAAGAATGTAGCGGCTGTTACCAAAATAGTAATGACCGATGCCAAAGCCAACAGTTTTTTATTTTGTGCCGTGTTATTCTTTCTGTACAAATTGTAGCCACTCATTACAAGACTGATGACGACAAGTAATAGGGCAGGTATTGTTACTAATTCGATAAATCCTTGTACGAAAGTAGAGCTGTACTTTAAAAAATAACTCACAAAAACAAAACCGAAATACACTAATATAGCAATATTGATTTTGATGAACTGATTCACGTTAGCTAATGTCATGATAATATTTTTTTAGAGATTACAAATCCGTGTTATTTCTGTGTTTTTAATTTCGTTAGAAATAAAATTCCGACACAAAGGTATTTAATTATATGGATATATCCTATTTATTTTGAGTAAATTACGCTGTAATCTTCCCTTCAACGGCAACTTTGGCGGCAGTGAGCGGACTTGCGAGCAGCGTGCGTGCACCGGGTCCTTGCCGTCCTTCAAAGTTGCGGTTTGAGGTCGATACGCAATACGCTCCTTCGGGAACTTTGTCGTCATTCATTCCCAAACACGCCGAGCAACCCGACTGGCGGATGGCAAATCCTGCGTCGGCAAATACTTTATCAAGTCCTTCTTTTCGTATTTGTGCCGACACTTGTTGCGACCCCGGCACTATCATCGCATTGATATTCGGGGCTTTTTGTTTTCCTTTAATGTACGAAGCAACCAAACGGAAATCTTCAATGCGTGAATTGGTACAACTTCCTATAAATACGTGTGTTACAGGAATTTCGCTCAATGATTGTCCTGCGTTGAGGTTCATGTATTGGAGGGCTTTTTCTTCGGATTGGTTTTTCGGTGTAGGAATATTTTCAGCAATACCGATACCCATTCCGGGATTGGTTCCGTACGTAACCATCGGGGCGATGTCGGCAGCATCAAAACGGATTTCTTTGTCGAAAACTGCTTCTTTGTCAGTCGGCAGCGTTCGCCAATAGGCAACTTTTTTGTCCCAATCTTCGCCTTTTGGAGCAAATTCTTTTCCTTTCAGATATTCGAAAGTGGTGTCGTCGGGGGCAATCATTCCGCCCCGAGCCCCCATTTCGATGCTCATGTTGCAGACCGTCATGCGTCCTTCCATTGTCATTTCTTCAAAAACATTTCCGGCATATTCGCAAAAATAGCCTGTGCCGGCATCCGTCCCGATTTTCGATATAATATATAGGATGACATCTTTGGGCTGCACGTTCGGGTTTAATTTTCCGGACACGGTAATCCGCATGGATTTGGGTTTGTTCATCAGCAGGCATTGGCTGGCAAAAACCTGTGCGACTTGGCTGGTGCCGATGCCGAACGCTATCGCCCCGAACGCTCCGTGTGTGGAGGTATGGCTGTCGCCGCACACGATGCTCATGCCGGGTTGGGTAATGCCGAGTTCGGGCGAGATGACGTGGACGATGCCTTGGTACGGATGTCCGAGTCCGTAGAGCGTAATGTTATTTTTCTTACAATTTTCGGTCAATTGTTGTACCTGTTTACGCGAAAGTGCATCGCGAATGGGTTGTTCTTGGTGGAGGGTAGGCACGTTGTGGTCGGCAGTTGCCGTGATTTTTTCTTTTCGGAAAATAGGAATATTCCGGCTTTCCAATTCTGCAAATGCCTGCGGGCTGGTTACTTCGTGTATCAAATGGCGGTCGATGTACAGGATTTGAGGTCCGTCGGGAATGGTATCTACCACGTGTTCGTCCCACACCTTATCGAATAGTGTTTTTGGTGTCATTTTTTAAGTGTTACGTTGAAAGCTGAGAGTTGAAAATTACGATGCTTTTGCAAAGGTAGCTATCATTTTTCTCAAATCCTCATCGACGACTTCCTTCTTTTCGTCGGCTATTTTGAGAAATTCGGTGTAGAGTTTGTCCAATTGTATTTTGGTAACGTCATAACCGATGTTTTTAAAACGGTATGCCAATGCGGAACGACCGCTTCGGGCTGTCAAAATGATAGATGATTCGTTGACGCCGACATCCGCAGGGTCGATGATTTCGTAGGTTTCGCGGTTTTTTATCACACCGTCTTGGTGGATTCCCGAGCTGTGGGCGAAAGCGTTTGCTCCTACGATGGCTTTGTTGGGCTGTACGAGCATTCCCATACTGTCGGATACGAGGCGGCTCATTTCGTTGAGCATCTGAGTGTTGATGTCCGTAGTGAGGTTCAGGTACGGATGCTGGCGGAATATCATCACGACTTCTTCAAGCGAGGTATTGCCTGCACGTTCGCCAATTCCGTTGATGGTACATTCTATCTGGCGGGCACCGTTGATGGCTCCGGCGATGGCATTGGCAGTTGCCAGACCAAGGTCGTTATGGCAATGGCAAGAAAGTACCGCCTTATCAATATTGGGAATATTCGTTTTCAGATAGTGGATTTTTGCTCCGTATTCCGTTGGTAGGCAGTAGCCTGTGGTGTCGGGAATATTCAGCACGGTCGCCCCTGCCTTAATCACTTCGGTACAGATGTGTACGAGAAAATCGTTGTCGGTTCGTCCGGCATCTTCGGCGTAAAATTCCACATCGTCAACGAATGTTTTGGCGTACATCACGGCTTCAACAGCACGCTCTACGATAGCTTCCCGATTGGAATTGAATTTATGTAAAATATGACTGTCGGACGTGCCGATACCTGTGTGGATACGCGGTTTTTGGGCGTGTTGCAACGCACGGGCGGCTACTTCGATGTCGTTCTTGTTGGCACGGGTTAGCCCGCAGACAGTTGCGTTTTTCACGATTTTAGCAATGGCACTAACCGCTTCAAAATCGCCCGGACTTGATACCGGAAACCCGGCTTCGATGATATCAACCCCTAACTCATCGAGCTTTTGGGCGATGACTAATTTTTGAGATTTGTTGAGCTTACACCCCGGTACTTGTTCGCCGTCGCGCAGGGTGGTATCAAAAATGTGAATCTTTTCAGTTTGCATACGTTCGTCATTTTGTGTTTTGGGGCGAAATTAATCGTGTTTTTTATTTCAAAAAACGTATTTTTACGGCATCAATCATGTCCAAAAACGCTAAATGGGCTTTAAGACATTGATTTTTAGCATTTTAATAAAAAATATCATACGATGTCAGAACTTCAAAAAGAGGCTCTTTTCGAGCTAATAAAATCACTTTCTAAGTCGGAAAAACGTCAATTTCGATTGTACGTAAATCGTTTGGGCATTAACGCCGATGCGAAATTTTTATTGCTTTTTGGCGAACTCGACAAAGCGGAAACGTATGATGAGAAAGCCATCCTAAAGAAAAAAATTACGACCAAAACGCAACTTTCCAATCTCAAAGCGCATTTGTATAAACAGATTCTTATCAGCTTGAGAACCAATCCGATGCTGCAAAATATCCGTTTGCAAATACGCGAACAACTCGATTTTGCCGAACTGCTCTACAATAAAGGCCTGTACAAACAAAGCCTTAAAATACTTGAAAAGGCAAAACAACTTGCCTTACGTGCCGATGAAAAAAATATTGCTTATGAAATCATTGATTTTGAGAAAAATATAGAATCACAATACATCACGCGAAGTAAAAATGAACGTGCCGACGCTTTGATTTTTGAAGCTAAAAAGATTAGTTTGCAGAACGTCATCACGAGCAAACTTTCGAATATGGCACTCAAATTGTACGGCTCAATGCTCAAAGACGGATATGTGAAGGATGAAGCTACAAAATTGCTTATAGAACAATATTTTACTAAAAACATCGCTAAAGTATCCTTTGAAATAATGGATTTCCGTGAACAGTTGTGGTTTTATCAAGCGTATGTATGGAAATCATTGCTCTTGCAAAACTTTGAAGAAGCCTATACTTATGCCACCAAATGGGTAACTCTTTTTTACGAAAATCCGGATATGATTGCCTATAATCCGATCTGGTTTTTGAAAGGGAATAATTATCTGTTAGAAGCTGTTTTCTTAAATAAAAAAACATCGGAATTCAATTATTGGTGGAATAAACTCAATGCTACGATTGCTTCAAAAGATTTTCCAAATAATGAAAATGTACGTTTTTCGCTTTTTGTCGATACTAATACCAACGTATTGAACTCGTTTTTCCTCAAAGGAAATTTTTCTGAATACAAAAAAGAAGAAGCGGCCATTCTTGCCGAAATTGCGATTTTTGGACACCATATCGACCCGCACCATATATTGATAATGTATTTCAAAATGGCGGCGTTGTCGTTCATCAATACGGATTACCGCAGCGCATTGGAATTTACATCGAAAATCGTAAAACACCGAAACAACCAAGTGCAAAGCGATCTGCTCTACAACAGCCATATCCTGTCGTTGATGGCGCAATTTGACAGTGGTTTGGACGAAAATTTCGAAGAATCGGCAGAGGCTGTTTCCCGATTTGTTCATAAAATGCAACACCCGACCGAAGTGCAAAAGACTATTGCTCAGTTTTTTATAAAATTGTACAAAATCTATCCAAGCGAACAAGTGGCGGCTTTTAGCGGGCTGTTGGCACAATTGTACGAATACGCCAAAAATCCGTACAACAGGCGTTCTGTTACCTATTTGGACGTTATCTCATGGGCAGAAAGCAAGGTGCAGAATATTCCCGTTAGCGAGGTTATTTTGAGAAAATTGCAAGGAAAATGATAGGTTAATTTGAGTTGCCGACGGTTAATTAATTTTCACCAAATACGTTCGGCTCAATACATTTTCACGTGTTTTTTTGTTCAAAAATTTCAGCGAAAGCCGTGTTACGTGGAATGACTTTACTTCGCGGATTTCTGAAAATTCAAATTGTTTTTTGAGCATTTCAAAATCATCAGAATCTATCACAAGCCATGTTTCGCCCTGCCGGTTGGCAAGTTTTTCGCTGGTGATGTGCGGTGTTTGTTGTTTCGTATAAAAATCAAACGTCCAGAAATACCGTCCGTCCAAAGAGAAAATATTTTGGGTGTCTATTTTTTCGTCCTGTACGATTTTCGCCAATTGTAATCCGCCTTGATATTCAAGAAGTTTCGGGTAGAAAACCGAATTGAGGTTGACATTTATCCAAATAGAAGTAATCACGGATATAGCCACTATTTTATATATCGTATTCGATGCTTTGAAAGCGAAAAATAATACGCAAATCCCTGATAAAGCGATAATTATGCTTAACCACAATGCTGGGACGTCAAATGCGAAAAACGATAGCAATACCACCAAAGGTACGGTCAGTACGGCAATTGCGGACTGGATAATTGCCCAAATCCGAATGGTTTTTTGCCGGTTTTCCGAAGCCAACCGTGTTACGTAAGCGGCGGTCAAAATAGAGAGTGTCGGGATAAGAATATTGAGGTAATGCGGCAGTTTGAATTTTGAAAAACTGAATAGCAGGAAAGCGGCTACCGTTCCT
Organism: Capnocytophaga sp.; assembly: GCA_030538675.1. Lineage (GTDB taxonomy): Bacteria > Bacteroidota > Bacteroidia > Flavobacteriales > Flavobacteriaceae > Capnocytophaga. Next base: position 23,550 of record JAUNTM010000021.1, on the reverse strand, counting down.
CCTAAGGTGAGAAATTCCATGCCGTTTATTTTGCGGAAGCGGATTTTGAAAAACCGCTTGAAGCCGTTGAAAATTGCCGCGTAGCCTATGAGTGAAAAAGGTAAAAATACCCATAAAAGCGTATGAAAAAAGAAAAAATAATCGGGGCTTGTTTCGTCAAAACCTGTGGCGTTAAGGCGGTTGAACACTTGGTCGAAGAGAATGAACCGTACCCCCGACACGTTCGTCTGCCCTTTGATGACCAATTCGGGATGCAGGTCATATTGCTGGTAATACGCATACAAAACAGGCGAAATTGCCATTGCCAAAGCCAACAATCCTAACAGAAATTGGTAGGATAGCAGTTTTTTCCAACTTCGTTCGTAAGCGATATAGCTGACCAAACACAAACCGATGACAACCAACGCAATAAGTCCTTTGGTGTCAAAAGCAATTCCCGCAAAAAATCCTGCCAAAAGAACCGACAGCAGTTTTCTGTTTTTCAGAAAATCAACCGCTTGATAGATAGCGAAAACCGTTGCCCCCGTCAGTACGGCGTCGGTGCGGACATCATGAGCCGACAAAATAATGGATTGTGCCGATAAGAATATCAATGCCGAAAAATGCCCCGTCCGATTATCGTAAAGCATTCGCCCTAAGCGGAATACGGCATAAGCACCAAGCATCAGCAGACAGACGGCAGGCAGGCGGTAGGCAAATTCCGATATGCCAAACAAAGCATACGAAAATGCCGAAAGCCAAAAGTGCATGTGCGGCTTGTCCAAATACGGAGCATGCCCCCGATAGATGTTCCAATAATCGTTTTCGGTGTACATCCGTGCCGCCATCGTGGCATCTTGAGCCGAATCCAAATCCATGACAGGCAGGAACATGCCGATGATGTACACAGAAATAATGCCTATGTACAGATATGCGAAATGGCGTTCTGAAAAAGAAAAATTCATACAAAACGATTTTTATTAGGCAAAGATAGATTATTTCCTTAATTTTGACCGTTTTTTGCAAGTAACTTTCTAGTATGGAAACCAAAAATGATTTTTTACTTTCGGTAGTCGTTCCGCTTTACAACGAAGAGGAAAACGCCGCTTTATTGATACAAAAAGTAGACGAAGCCCTAAGGGATTACCGCTACGAACTGATTTTGGTCGATGATTTTTCGACGGACGAAACACGCAAGGTGGTCAAAGAATCCGCATTGCCCAATACGGTGCTTATCGAGTTCAAACGCAATTACGGACAGAGTTCGGCTCTCATGGCGGGAATTGATTACGCTCACGGCGATTACATCATCACGCTGGACGGTGATTTGCAAAATGACCCTTCGGATATTCCTATGATGCTCAATACGTTACAAAGTGGCGATTGGGATGTGGTGGCAGGCGAACGCGTAAAACGCAAAGACAGTTTTATACGGACATTGCCTTCCAAAATTGCCAATTTCATCATCCGCCGTACTACGGGATTGGACATCAAAGACCACGGTTGCGCCTTGAAAATTTTTACCCGCGAAACGGCAAAAGAACTCAATATTTACGGCGAATTTCACCGCTTCATAACGCTCTTGGCATACGTGAACGGGGCTCGCATAAAGCAAGTACCGACCAAGCATCATTCCCGAAAATTCGGAAAATCAAAATACGGATTTGAACGGATTTTTAAAGTGCTGAACGATTTGCTATTGCTGCTTTTCCAGCAGAAATTCATCCAAAAACCAATTTATTTATTAGGAAATATCGGTTTGATTTCCTTCGGATTAGGATTTTTAATTAATATTTATCTATTGATAATCAAGATAATGGGGTATCAGATAGGCGACCGTCCGCTTTTGTTGCTCGGCGTGATGCTCATTATGGTCGGCGTACAACTTTTCACTATGGGAATTTTGCTTGATATGCAGATGAAAACCTACTTCGAGTCGCAAGGCAAGCGTCCGTTCAACATCCGAAAAGTAACCACTTTTGAAAAAGAAAACTAAAAAAATCCTTTCCACCGTCCTCAAAATCGGGGTCAGCATAGCGTTGCTTTGGTTTGTTTACACCAAAATTTCGGTGGAGCAATTGGTACACGTTTTTGGCAGTTCGCACATCGGTTATTTGCTTTTGGCGATAGGTTTGTATTTGGTGTCGCAATTCGTTTCCGCCAAGCGGTTGTTGTTGTATTTTCATCAGAATGGATATTTGCTCGGTTACAGGACGAATTTGGTGTTGTATTTCGTGGGAATGTTCTACAATTTTTTCATTCCGGGCGGCATTGGTGGTGATGCGTACAAGGTTTTTCTGCTGAACCGACATTACGGCTGGCGTAAAAAAACGTTGGCTTCGGCAGTATTGGCTGACAGGGCGAGCGGATTGCTGGCGATTTGCTGTTGGCTTCTTTTAGGGGTGTTATTTGTTGACATACAGGGATTTACCGTGTGGAAATGGACAGTTCCTTTCTTGCTTTTCGGCGGAATATTTTTTTCGAAAATGGTATTACAGAAGTTATTTCCGTCATACAATCCGTTGTTTTTCAAGTCATTGATTTATTCATTAATCGTTCAAGGCTTGCAATTGCTTTGCGTGTGGGCAATCCTCAAAGGCTTGCGGTTGACGGACGGATATGCTATTTACTTATTGATGTTCTTAGCGTCGTCGGTGCTTAGTTTGTTTTCCTTTTCGGGAATCGGTGTCCGCGAATACATCTTTCTCAAAGCCGCCCAATGGTTTGATTTTAACGAAGAAATATCCGTTTCGGTAGGGTTGGCATTTTCGGTTATTGTCCTTATTTGTTCGCTTCCCGGAATTGTTCCCGCATTAGCAATTAAGAAATTTGTCAAAAAAATAAATGATGCATAATGTCTATTTTCAGCATTATGTTCTTGAAAAACAAACCCTTATTTTTTTAAAAATGAAAGACCTTTTCGGACAGGCAATTTTAGATTACCAACAAGGAAATTATACCGAAGATATTACAACAGAAACAACAATCTCTGAGGAAGACACGTTACCTTTGCCGTATTTATTTCGTTCTTTTGGTGAAATGCCGCCATTAGAGCAAAAAGCCCTGCAATTGGCACGCGGAAAGGTGTTGGAAGTAGGTTGTGGAGCAGGAAGCCACGGATTGTACCTGCAAAACGAGCGGCATCTTGAGGTACATTCGTTAGATATATCGCCCAAAGCAATTGAGGCTTGCCGACTTCGTGGGCTTCGGCACGCTTCGGTTGGCGATGTATTGCAGCATCAAGGAAAATACGATACCATATTAGTATTGATGAACGGTGCGGGAATGTGCGGACGATTACAGAAAATGCCTGCTTTTTTCGCAAAACTCAAGTCGCTTCTCACCCCGAGCGGACAAATATTAACCGATTCGTCGGATATTATTTATATGTTCGACCAAAATCCCGACGGAAGTTACGATGTACCATTGCATTTTGATTATTATGGCGAAGTGGAGTATTTAGTCAAATACAAAGGACAAAAAGAAAAACCATTTCCTTGGATGTATGTGGATTACAACACTTTACAAAATGTCGCCCACTCGATAGCCATGAACTGTGAACTTATCGAAGAAGGCGACCATTTTGATTATTTGGCTCGTATTTATTAAGAAATTTGTCTTTTAATTGTACAAGCCGAAAAAAATCTCTCACCGAGGTGAAAAACTAATTTTCATTGCTCAGCGAAAAGGGTTTATCGCCTTTTTGTCCGCTTTTAGAAGGTTTACTGCTCATATTGAACATAATCAAACCGCCCTCTTGCAAGTCGGAAAAACGGAAAAACGGTTTTGTCCACGTTTTTCCCTTTCGGGAGATGCTGCTCACGTATTTGTTTTCTTCGGAATTGCCTTTCGCTTTGATAATGAGTTGTTTGCCACTTGGCATCTGCAAGGTTACTTTCTTGAATAATGGCGAACCGATGATGTATTCGTCGGTGGCAGGCGTTACGGGATAAAAGCCGAGTGCACTGAACACGTACCAAGCCGAAGTTTGTCCGTTGTCTTCATCGCCGCAATAGCCGTCGGGGGCCGGCGTGTAGAGTTTGGTCATCACCTCGCGCACTTTTTCTTGCGTTTTGTCGGGGCGTCCCACATAATTATAAAGGTATATCATGTGCTGTATGGGCTGGTTTCCGTGTGCGTAATTTCCCATATTCATAATCTGCATCTCTCTGATTTCGTGGATAGTAAATCCGTAATACGAATCGTCGAAAAGCGGTGGCATTTCAAAAACCTCATCGAGTTTTTTTACGAAAGCCTCATCGCCTCCCATCAAATCTGCCAAGCCCTGCACGTCTTGAAATACCGACCAGGTGTAATGCAGGCTGTTGCCTTCGGTAAACGCATCGCCCCATTTGAGCGGATTGAACGGCGACTGAAACGTGCCATCGGCGTTTTTGCCCCGCATCCAACCGCTTTCGGTGTCATATAAGTTATTGTAATTCAATGCTTTTTGACGGTACAAATCGGCAATTTCGGCTTTTCCCATTTGGGTTGCCATTTGGCTGATAGTAAAATCGGCATACGCATATTCGAGCGTCCGTGCGGCATTTTCATTGATTTTAACATCGTAAGGAACGTATCCTAAAGCATTGTAAAAATCAACGCCTTCACGCCCTACCGAAGTCTCCGGACGACCGTCATTTTGCGTTGCATTTTTAAGCATTGCTTCCATAAGTATTTCGGCATCAGCCTCTTCGATATTTCCTTTGAGATAGGCATCGGCAATGATGGAAGCCGAGTTTGAGCCAATCATACAATCTCTGTGTCCGGGGCTTGCCCATTCGGGAAGCCAGCCCGATTCTTGGTACGTATTGACCAATCCTTTCATAAATTTTTGGTTCATTTCAGGATACATCAAGTTAAAAAACGGAAAAACCGCACGGAATGTATCCCAAAATCCGTTGTCGGTAAACATATAGCCCGGCAACACTTCGCCGTTATACGGACTGTAATGAACGATTTTTCCTTCGGCATCGTATTCGTAAAACGTTCGGGGAAAGAGCAATACGCGGTACAGACACGAATAAAAAGTACGGATTTGGTCAATATTGGTGTCATCTACAACAATTTTTGAAAGCTCGTTTTCCCAATTTTGGAAGGCTTTTTCTTTGGTTTGGTCGAATGAATCCGTCCCGATTTCGGTTTCCAAATTACGAACCGCCTGCTCGATACTGATGAAAGATGATGCTACTTTGGCATTTACTTGTTCGCCTCGTTTCGTTTTAAACCCGATAACCGCTCCCACGTGCTTTCCTTCGCTGTCAAGTCTGTTTTCAATCATCGTCCAGCCATCGCCCCAAGTGCCTTGGTACTCAAAATCCTTGTCAAATTCCACCACGAAATAATTGTGAAAATTATCAGGAACACCACCATTATTGTTACGTGCATAACCGATGATTTGTCGTTTTTCAGGAATGATTTTGACCATCGAGCCTTTAAAATAAGCATCTAACAAGATGTAGGAATGTTCCCTTTCGGGGAATGTAAACCGGAAGTGTGCCGCACGGTTGGTGGGTGCGATTTCCACGGAAGTGTCATAATCGGCGAGATACACTTTATAATAATGCGGTTTGGCAGTTTCGGCTTTATGCGAAAACCACGAGCCACGTTCTTCTTCGTCAATCACCAAATTGCCGGTAATGGGCATCAGCGAAAATGCCCCGTAATCGTTAATCCACGGACTTGGTTGGTGGGTTTGCTTGAAACCTCTGATTTTTTCGGCCTGATATTGGTATGCCCAGCCGTCGCCCATTTTGTTGGTTTGCGGTGTCCAGAAATTCATTCCCCACGGCACGGCAATGGCGGGATAGGTATTTCCGTTGGAAAGCGAAAATTTGGAGTCTGTTCCCATCAGCGGATTGACATAATCGGTTAACGGGACGTTTTGCGGTGTGGAAACCGACTCGGCAATATTGCTGTTTTGACATCCGATAAGGGAAATAATTCCCAAAATAGAAATATATTTTTTCATTTTATTGAATAATTATAACGATTTTATAAAGATTACATATTCAATTCTACGGCATTACCGTGTCCACGATAGAGTTCCACAGGGCTATCGAGTTGTACTTCAAGCACCGTTACATAAGGGTCAAGCGAGCTTTCGGACGGAGGTGTTATGCGGACGATGCCCGGAATGTTGTTCCACGCCGCACCGCCGTTACGTTCAAACGAAAGTTCTTCACCACTTCCCAACACTTTTATCGAATTGATTTTCGTTTGTATCCCTTTGAGCTGTATGTAGTTAAGCGGTTTGTCGAACAAACATAAGTAGAGCGTTTTACGGTCTTTACTCAGTAATGTAGGCCCATAAAAATGCCCGTAAGGAAGCCCTGCTTTGGTATCATAAACTGCCGTTTTGTGGCGGTCAATCCACTTGCCTAAGGCTTGCAAACGTTCCACTTGCTCGGAGGCAATCGTGCCGTCGGGTTTAGGTCCGATATTAAGAAGCAAATTCCCACCCGACCCGATGACTTCCACAAACGTCCGGATGATTTGAGCTGTCGGCTTGTAGTTGGTGTCCGACGGGAAATAGCCCCAATTATCGTTCATCGTCATGCAAAATTCCCACGAACCTTCAGGCCGCACAATAGGAACGCCTTGTTCGGGGGTGCTGTAATCGCCATAACCGTTGAGCCGTGAATTGACAATGATTTCGGGATTCCAATTCAATAACGTTTGCTTGATTTCGGCAGATTTCCATTCGTCGGCGGTGTGTTCCCAATCGCCGTCAAACCACCATAAATCGGGTTGGTACAAATCGCTGAGTTCCTGCATCTGGTTTCGGTTGAAAAGCAGGAAGCGTTCCCACGAAGCCATATTTTTTTGTTTTTTTTGCGGATAAAATTTGCGAGTGTCTACTCTTTCAAAAGTAACAGGCTCATAATCAGGGTGCGACCAATCACAAAGAGAATAATACAATCCTATTTTGAAATTTTTGGCACGCATCGCATCGACGAAAGGCGTGAGCAAATCCTGCCGTGCGGCAGCGTGTTTTACGGTACTTAATGAGCTTTGCCGGGTGTTCCAAAGGGCAATGCCATCGTGGTGTTTGGTCGTGATGACCACGTAGCGGGCACCTGTTTCGGCAAACAAATCCGCCCATTGCTCGGGCTTGTAATCCGAGGCTGTAAATTCTTTCCCTTGAGCAAGATAATCAGCGTGTGAGATGCGTTTGTGGTACATTGACCATGATTCGGTAATGCCGTTCACGCCGTAATATCCCCAATGGATGAAAATCCCGAGTTTGGCATCATCAAACCATTTTGCCGTGTTTTTTTCGATTTCTTGTGAAAATCCGTTTGTAGCGAATACAGCAAGCAGCAGGTATACTATTTTTTGTAACATAGGTGTTGTTTTAGAGGTTGGTTTTTAAGAAACCGTAAAGATACGGAAATTTAGCAAATGGCGAAAATATTATTTTTGGAGCCTTTCGCTGGCGCGAGCATCTTGCTCGTACCTTTTTTAACCGTCTATATCTAAAACTCCCTTGCAATTTCCATTGGCACGAGCGAGACGCTCGCACTAGTAAAAGGGGGGCGGATGCTTGCACCAGTAGGTTATTTGTTTTCTATATTACTTTTTACCCAATCATTCAGTCCTTTGTTGGTCTTAACAGATTCTAAAATTTCGTCCAACAAAAAATCATAATCGCATTCTTCTTTCGATAGTTTTAAAGGTAAATTGTGCAACAGATTTGAAATTTCAAAAAATTTCTTGTTCTTTTCGTCGGTTTCTGCCCGAAATTCTAAGAAAGCCAAATAAAGTAATCTGTAAAGTTTTTCTTTTGATATCACAATAAATTAATTAAAAATCATAAACATTTCCTAATTATTTATTTCGTCATAAGGAATTTCAAGATTTTCATACCTTTTTTTGAGTATATAAATCTTTGTATTTCTATCTCTTAGGTTAAAAATCCTCACCCTGCACAAGCATTTTATCCAAAAAAATAAAACACTCATACCAGGGTGGCATTTCCAAATTTACTTACTCAGATACATCTTCCTTCGGGCGTACAAATCATAGAATTGGTCGTCTTTTAGGCTGTCGATAAACAAAATACTTTCGCCGGTCGATTTCATTTCCGGTCCTAATTTTTTATTCACGTTCGGGAATTTGTTAAACGAAAATACAGGCTTTTTGATGGCGTAGCCTTCCAACTTCGGATTGAACTCAAAATCGGTTACTTTTTTCTCGCCGAGCATCACTTTTGTGGCAAAATTAACATACGGTTCGCCGTAAGCCTTCGCAATAAACGGCACGGTACGCGAGGCACGTGGGTTGGCTTCGATGATGTACACCGTATCGTCTTTCACGGCAAACTGAATGTTTATCAGCCCGACCGTTCCCAACGCCAACGCGATTTTATGCGTATGGTCTTTGATTTGCTGCATCACGAACTCGCCCAAATTGAACGGTGGCAAAGTCGCATTGCTGTCGCCCGAATGGATGCCGCACGGCTCGATGTGTTCCATAATCCCGATGATATACACGTTTTCGCCGTCGCAAATCGCATCGGCTTCCGCTTCAATCGCACCGTCCAGATAATGGTCAAGCAGCAGTTTGTTATTCGGAATGGAACGCAAGAGTTCCACCACGTGCGATTCCAATTCTTCCTTATTAATAACGATTTTCATTCCCTGACCGCCAAGCACATACGACGGACGAACGAGCAACGGAAAGTCCAGTTCGTCGGCAAGTTTCAGGGCTTCGTCCGCAGTTTCGGCAACACCGAATTTCGGATACGGAATGTTGTTTTCTTTCAGAAGCGAAGAAAAACTGCCTCGGTCTTCCGCCAAATCCAACGAATCAAAACTCGTTCCGATGATTTTGATGCCGTATTTATGCAGTTTTTCGGCGAGTTTGAGAGCCGTCTGTCCGCCGAGTTGCACGATAACGCCTTCGGGATTTTCGTGGCGGATGATGTCATAAATATGTTCCCAATATACCGGCTCAAAATAGAGTTTGTCGGCAGTATCAAAATCGGTGGAAACCGTTTCGGGATTACAGTTAATCATAATGGTTTCGTAACCGCATTCGGCAGCCGCCAACACGCCGTGAACGCAACAGTAATCAAACTCAATGCCCTGCCCGATGCGGTTGGGTCCCGACCCGAGAACGACAATTTTTTTGCGGTCGCTGACGATGCTGTCATTTTTTGAAAATTTAACACCGTCTGCCGTGCGGATTTTCTCTTCAAAAGTAGAATAATAATACGGTGTCGATGCCTTAAATTCCGCCGCACAGGTGTCCACCAATTTATAAACGCGCTGGATGTTTTTTTCTTGGCGTTTGTTATAAACCTCACTTTCCCAACATCCTACCATATAGGCAATTTGCCGGTCGGCAAAGCCTTTTTGTTTTGCTTCGAGAAGTAAATTTTTCGGTAAAGTATCGATTTTATAAGTGGAAATCTCTTTTTCTAACGCACAAAGTTCTTCGTATTGTTTGAGGAACCACATATCGATTTTCGTAATTTCGTGAATGCGGCTCAGCGGAATACCCATCTGTATGGCATCGTAAATAACGAACACTCGGTCCCAACTCGGGTTGGCGAGTTTGTCGATGATTTGCTCGTAATTCGTGTAGCCTTTGCCGTCCGCACCCAGTCCGTTGCGTTTGATTTCCAAGGACTGCGTAGCCTTGTGCAGCGCCTCTTGGAAGGACCGACCGATGCCCATCACTTCGCCTACCGACTTCATTTGCAAGCCGATAGTGCGTTCCGAACCTTCAAATTTATCAAAATTCCAACGTGGGATTTTCACGATGACGTAATCGAGCGTAGGCTCAAAAAACGCCGATGTTGATTGCGTAATTTGGTTTTTGAGTTCGTCCAAATGATAACCGATGGCGAGTTTCGTTGCAATTTTGGCAATCGGGTAGCCCGTAGCTTTCGATGCCAATGCCGACGAACGGGACACGCGGGGATTGATTTCGATAGCGATAATATCCTCTTTTTCATCGGGGCTGACGGCAAACTGCACGTTACAACCGCCCGCAAAATCGCCGATACTCCGCATCATTTTAATCGCCATATCACGCATCCGCTGGAAGGTGCGGTCGGAAAGCGTCATTGCGGGGGCTACCGTAATCGAATCGCCGGTGTGGATACCCATCGGGTCCATATTTTCAATGGTACAGATGATGACAACGTTGTCATTCCTATCACGCAAAAGTTCCAATTCGTATTCTTTCCAGCCCATTAACGCCTTGTCAATCAGCACTTCGTGAATGGGCGATGCCTCTAATCCGCGTGTGAGCAACGTGTCGAAATCTTCTTTTTTATAGACGACCGATGCCCCGGTGCCGCCCAGGGTGAACGACGGACGGATAACGAGCGGAAACCCGAATTCCTGTGCGATTTCTTTTCCTTGCAGAAACGAAACTGCCGTTTTGGACGGTGCCATCGGGATTTGTATTTTTTCTAACAGAAGACGGAATTTTTCGCGGTCTTCCGTAATTTGGATAGCGTCAATATCCACCCCGATAATTTCTACTCCGAAGTCTTGCCAAATACCTTTTTCGTGGGCTTCGATGCATAGGTTGAGTGCCGTTTGCCCGCCCATTGTGGGAAGAACGGCATCGATATCGGGATGTTTTTTAAGGATTTCAACGATGGATTTGGTGGTCAGCGGTTTGAGATACACGTGGTCAGCCATCGTAGGGTCGGTCATAATGGTGGCAGGATTGCTGTTGATAAGCACCGTTTCGATACCGTCTTCACGCAGTGAACGCAATGATTGCGAGCCTGAATAATCAAATTCGCACGCCTGACCGATGATGATAGGTCCCGAGCCGATGAGCAGTACGCAGTGTAAGTCTTTTCTTTTGGGCATAATGGTAGTTTTTTAGCGATAAAGTTACAAAATTTCTTTTTCGGAGAGATTGTCTGGCGGTTAATTTCAAAAAAAAAGTGTCATCAAAAAATGATAACACCTTTATTTATATTGAAAATCAACCATTGACATTATTTTTTATGTCTTGGTTCAGAAGAAACAGTCAATTTTTTTCTTCCTTTAGCTCTTCTTCTTGCAAGCACTTTTCTTCCGTTGGCAGTAGCCATACGCTCTCTAAAACCGTGCTTGTTTTTTCTTTTTCTCTTCGATGGTTGAAATGTTCTTTTCATGATACTGGCGCTTTTCTATCTTTTTATTTAGGAAAAAATTTCTATTAGTATTTCGAGTGTATCGCTACGCTCTTTTTCAAACTGTCGGCAAAAGTACGATTATTTTTTTAATTAGCAATAGTTGAAGCGTAATTTTTTTAAAAAAAAGTCACTGATTTCAGATTTCGCACTCACGTTATTGATAGGGTGTATTTTTTGTACTTTTGTCAAATATCTTAGATTATTTGCTTACTTGTATGAGTTTGTATCCGTGGTCGGTGCGTAAGAATTCGTAATGTTCTTGTCTTTTTTCACGATTAATAATTATAGATACCGTAGGAAATTGCCAATATTTCGGATTACGACAATTATCGAACAAAGAGCTATATTCTTCACCCTCAAAAATAAAAGCATTAAGTCCGCCTAAGGAAATAAAATACTCTGTTTTGGAGTTTAATATCTTTGACAATCTGTCGTTTATGATTTTGTATTTTTCCTTTACCAGTGTTTCTTTGGATAATTTTTTCCAATTATTTTCGTTCCAAACGACGCTATCGGCTACCATATTGTAGAGTTGTTCTTGCGTTAGTCCAGAAGATAGTTCGTTGGTAATCCATCGGTGGAATTCTTTTTCAAAATCAATAAATGAATAATAACTGCCGTCTTTTGCCAAAAATGATTGTCGGATACTGTCTGTGTGTGGCGTTTTTGTTTTTTCAACAGCATACAAATTAATGGTTGCGTAATTTTTAAGTGAAAAATCTTCGATGAGCACATTATGTAGGGTATCGATGAGCATTGTTTGTCCACCAGTACGGAAATAATGTCCGCCATGAAGTTCTTTTTTGCTGTTTTTCAAGACGATAACCATCCCGTTTCTCACATTGAAAAGGTCGTCGTAAATAGCAGGGATAGCGATATTTCCATTTCGGTCGAGCATTCCGGCTTTGTCCGTTTGGCGGTCGCGAAAGCGTATAAAGCCCTCATTTTCACAATCGGGAGTGTTGTCAAAAATATACAAACTGTCGCGACCTACTATTTTTCCATCTTTGGTAAGGTAATAATATTCCCAGCCGTCGTTTGTTTTTTCTATGGCAGCTATGATATGTTCAAATTTATTGGCAATAATGAAAGGCTCAAACTTTGGCGTTATTTTAACTTTTTCATTTTTGTCTTTATAGCCAATCAAAGTACTATCCTTGTTGTAGAATGCCGTCCAAAAATCGTCCGCCTGCCCAAACACGGAAAAACTTACGATGCCCAATGCGAGTATTAATAATCTTAATTTCATATTTATTAATTAAAAAAGTTACTATTTTCTTCTATTTGGAATATTGGAACAGATTTTCACCATGAGTTCCAAAGAAATTAAGCCAGTAGTATGGCAAATATAATAAGAAATGAATTAAACAAAGGTGTCAAAAAACAAATATTTCTTTTTCAAAATAAAAAAAAATGGTAATTTCGTAGTTTGTAAAGAAACGTATGTTCGCAAATGGATTACTAAAAACATAACTAATGGAAAATCAAATAATTACTTTTTTTGCTTTTTGTGCACCAGCTGTGATAGTCGGGTTGGTGGCGTATTATTTTTTTAATCTTTATGTGAAGAATGAAGAAAATCGCCGTATTTATCTTCTTCACAAAGAAAACCAAAAGCTTTCGTTGCCATTACGTTTGCAAGCCTACGAGCGGATGACATTGTTTTTAGAACGAATAAATCCTTCACAATTATTGTTGCGGATACCGCCTCGCAATCTTACCAAAAAAGATTATGAGAATCTGTTAGTCAATACGATAGATGAAGAATTTGAGCATAATATGGCCCAACAGATTTATCTGAGTGAAGAGTTGTGGAACGTGATCAAAGCGGCTAAAGCTGCGACAATCCAAATCATTCGCAAGGTAGCACACGACAGCGAAATAACCGATACGCACGCAATGGCTGAAAATATTTTCAAAGAATTTGTAGGCAAATCTACGCCTTCATCAAGCGCGCTGGGCATGCTCAAAGATGAAGTTCGTAAGTTTTTAAAATAGAAAAAGCTGTTATTGGTAAAAATCAGTAGCGATAAAGGATGGAAAATCCCGAAATAGTACATACCGATATTACATATCTCAAAGGTGTGGGTTCGCAGCGTGCCGAATTGCTTCGTAGCGAGTTGGGCATACGCGAATTTCAGGATTTGCTCAATTTGTTTCCGTATCGCTACGTCGACCGTACCCGATTTTACAAAATATCGGAACTGCAAGACAGCAATGCCGAAATGCAGATTGTCGGTAAGATTATTCATTTGAAAACCGTACAATCGCAAGGCAAAACTCGGGGCGAACGCTTAGTGGCGACTTTCGCCGATGCCACAGGGACGATGGAACTCGTATGGTTCAAATCTGTAAAATGGATACGTGATGCACTGAAAATCAATGAGCCGTATGTGATTTTTGGAAAAGTAAGTCGTTTTGGGAATGTCTTTTCGATGCCACATCCTGAAATGGATTTGCTTTCCGACTTCAACCAATCCAAAGGCAATGCCATTCTGCCGATATATCCTTCAACAGAAAAACTTTCCAAAAGAGGCATTTCCAATCGGGTTATACGGCAATTTATTTTTCAATTATTTGAAACGGTAGGAAATGTTTTTTACGAAACGCTGCCGCCCGAAAGCGTATCGGCATTGCATCTTATTTCTAAAAGTGATGCCCTGAAAAATATACATTTCCCTCAGAATCAGGAGCTTTTAGCCAAAGCTACGTTACGGCTGAAGTTCGAAGAATTGTTTTACATCCAATTGCAATTGGTACGCAAGAATATGCTGTCCAAACAAAAATTGCAGGGCTATCCGTTTGCCAGAGTAGGGGAGCATTTCACGAGGTTTTACAACGAATTTTTACCTTTCGAGCTGACCGAAGCTCAAAAAAGAGTCATCAAAGAAATCCGTGCCGACTTGGCAACACAAGCGCAAATGAACCGTTTGCTGCAAGGCGATGTCGGTTCGGGAAAAACCATTGTGGCACTGATGACGATGCTTTTGGCGATTGACAACGGATTTCAAGCATGCCTGATGGCACCGACCGAAATATTAGCAACGCAGCACTTTAACGGAATTTCAGAATTATTGGAAAAAACAAGCGTGAACGTAGCCTTGCTTACAGGGTCGACCAAAACTGCCGAACGTCGTCGCATACACGAGCAGTTGCTCAGTGGCGAACTTTCCATATTGATAGGGACACACGCCGTACTGGAAGATAAAGTGCAGTTCCACAATCTCGGACTGGCAATTATCGATGAACAGCATCGCTTCGGCGTGGAACAACGCTCAAAATTGTGGCGTAAAAATAAGCTGCCACCACACATACTCGTGATGACCGCCACGCCTATTCCCCGCACTTTGGCGATGAGTGTGTACGGCGACCTCGACGTGTCGGTCATTGACGAATTGCCACCGGGACGAAAGCCCATTTCTACCGTACATCGGTATGATACGGATAAGGGAAAGATATATCAATTTCTCAAACAAGAAATCGGGAAAGGGCGGCAGGTGTACGTCGTGTATCCACTTATCGAAGAGTCGGAAACAATTGATTATAAAAACCTTACGGACGGGTATGAAGAAATTTTGCGTGCTTTTCCAAAAGAAAAATACAGCGTTTCGATGGTGCACGGGCGAATGAAACCCGCCGACAAGGATGCCGAAATGGCGCGTTTTAAAGAAGGAAAAACGCAAATCATGGTCGCCACGACAGTTATCGAAGTGGGGGTGAACGTACCGAATGCTTCCGTGATGCTCATCGAGAGTGCCGAGCGTTTCGGATTGTCGCAACTGCATCAGCTACGCGGAAGAGTAGGGCGGGGGAGCGACCAAAGTTACTGTATTTTGGTTACGGGACACAAGCTCAGCAGCGACTCACGCACCCGGATGACAACGATGACTTCTACCAATGACGGATTTGAAATTGCGGAGGTTGACCTCAAATTGCGCGGGCCGGGCGATATGATGGGAACGCAACAAAGCGGAGTGCTGTCGCTCAAAATTGCTGACATCATACGAGACCAAGATTTGCTCAAAGTAGCCCGCCATCACGCAATTGACTTGATGAAATCCGACCCAAATCTTCAAAAAAATGAGCACCGGGCTATCGCATATACCTTACGAAAATTACAACAATATAAAAATATTTGGACGTATATTAGTTAATTTTTGTTTTCAGAAAATATTTTTTGTTATATTTGCTCAATCAATTTTTTGATTTAGTTCAAAATATGTGTGATAAATATAATGCGATTTCAATATTTTCTTATATCGAATTCACGTTAAATAGATGTAATATTTTCAAATATCACGATTTACAGACTAAACGCTTACTCTTTACTAATAAAACGATACGTTTATTTTTGCAACGAAACCAACCATTTTTAGTATGAAAACCAGGTACATTTACACTGTATTGATGATTTTTTTGTTCGGAACGGAGTTGTTCGGACAAACAGCCAAACGCTTTACGGTAAGCGGCTATGTTACCGAGAAGGGAAGTAAAGAACTGCTCATAGGTACCAATGTTTACATTGAAGGGAGCAACCTTGGAACAACAACGAACAATTACGGATACTACGCCTTATCACTTCCACCGGGCACATACCGGTTGGTTGTTTCGTACGTAGGTTATGCGCCCTGGGTGCGGGATATTGTCCTCGAAAATGATATAACGCTCAATGTGGCTTTGGAAAGTTCTGAAATGTTGAGCGAGGTGGTTGTTTCAGCAGAGAAGGCAGTTCTTGCAAGTCGGGTTTCGCAGATGAGCTCCATACAGCTTCCTGTGGCTCAAGTATTAAAATTGCCTGCTCTTTTGGGCGAAAAAGATGTGCTTAAAGCAATACAACTCATGCCGGGCGTACAATCGGGTTCGGAGGGGAATAGCGGTCTTTACGTACGTGGCGGAGGTCCTGACCAAAACTTGCTCATTCTCGATGATGCCCCGGTGTACAATGCGAGCCATTTGTTTGGATTTTTTTCGATTTTCAACGGCGATGCTATCAAAAACGTAACGCTTACCAAAGGCGGATTTCCGGCTCGCTACGGCGGGAGATTATCTTCGGTATTGGATATGAGCATGAAAGACGGCAATAAAGAAAAATTTTCGGGTGAGGCAGGGATTGGACTGATTTCCTCCCGGCTGATGCTCGAAGCTCCTATTATCAAAGAAAAATCGTCTTTCATCATTTCGGGAAGGCGTACCTATGTAGACTTGCTGACCCGCCCGATGATGCCTGATGAAGAAAAAGGAGGGTATTATTTTTATGATTTTAATGCCAAAGTGAATTATGATATTGACCATCGGAACAAATTGTATTTGAGTGGCTATTTTGGCAAAGACAAATTCAACGTAAGTTGGAAAGAAAGCAATGGAGATGAAGGAAAAGGCGGACTTGATTGGGGGAATATCACAGGGACATTGCGTTGGAATAGGCTTTTTACGGATAAGATTTTTGCCAATACAGCATTGATATTCAGTGATTATACTTTTTCGATTGGACAAGAGGACAAAAGCACTAACGGAGCGTATGAGTTGGATTATCGTTCCGGGATTAAGGATTTGGGTATTAAATATGATATGCAGATTTACGTATCGCCAGAATATACACTCCGCACAGGAGTTGTATCCACGAAGCATGATTTCCGCCCGAGTGCTGTAGTTGTCAAAGATGAAGCAGCTGCTCGGTTTGACCAAAAAGTGCAGAAAATCAAAACTATAGAGTCAGGAATATATATTGAAAATGAACTATTTCTCTGGGAACGACTGCGGATGAATGCAGGATTGCGTTGGAGTCATTATCATCATGCGAAGAAAGATTATAGTATGTTTGAGCCACGCTTATCAGCGAGTTATACATTAGCTTCCGATTGGGCGGCAAAGGCATCATACGCTTCGATGAATCAGTATGTACATTTGCTGAGTACTTCGGGGGTAGGGCTTCCGATGGATTTGTGGGTGCCTACCACCGACCTTATCGCACCGCAGCGCTCTCGGCAGGTGGCTGTAGGATTGGCGAAAGATTTTATAGACAAAAATTTGAACTTTTCAGCAGAGGGTTTTTACAAGAAAATGGATAATATAATAGGGTATGCACCGGGAGCAAATTTCCTTTTAGTAACAGATGATTTTGATAATATAAGCAATTTTTCATGGGAAGAAAATGTAATACAGGGACAAGGATGGTCGTATGGCATGGAGTTACTTCTGCAACGAAAAGTAGGACGGCTCTCGGGGTGGATAGGCTATACGCTTTCGTGGACACAACACCAATTTGACGAAGATAACGGCGGACGCAAATTTTATGCACGGCATGATCGTCGGCATGATATATCGGTAGTGGGGATTTATAATCTTTCAGAGCGTATCACCCTTTCAGGTACATGGGTATACGGCACGGGCAATGCCATCAGTTTACCGTCGGCCAAATACGATGTCAATGCGGTAGCGAATGGCGTAGTTCCCGAAGCAATGCGTTGGTATCAGGCGAGTGCGTATGATACCAAAAATGATTTTCGTATGCGGTCGTATCATCGTTTGGATGTAGGAATACAATTCCACAAGCGTACAAAACGAAATTTCCAACGCACTTGGGATATTAGCGTATACAATGTATATTCTCGTCGCAATCCGTTTTTCTATCAAATATCTTCAAAGCAAGTGGAGCAGGCGGGAGGAGGCAAAGTACAGAAAAACATCTTGGAACAATATTCAATTTTCCCGATAATACCGTCCGTTACCTATAGTTTGAAATTTTAAAAAAATAGAAAAGATGAAATATAAAATAATAGTAAGCAGTGTGTTAGCATTATTTTTGGGTGTGAGTTGCGAAGATTTTTTTCAAAGCGAAGTAACGCCGCCCGATTCGTATAGTGAGACCAAACTCATAGTACACGGGTATTTGACTCCCACGGAAGCACCTACAGTGTCTATCAGCGAATCCACCCCTATCTTTGGGGAAGCAGGTAGCCGTCCGCCGATAGGCAATGCCGTTGTAGAGCTTTCGGATGATGGCGGAAATAAAGTACTTCTGTTACCAATTGGAGGGGATAGATTCGGTACAAGCCAAGCCAATTTCCCGATTGAGAGTGGGAAAACGTATTATATATCGGTTTCCGCCCCTAATGACAAAAAGGCTTCCGCCCAATGCACCGTCCCGTTAATGACAGCAAGACAAATAGATAATGTCCGTATGATTAGAAGCCGTACTGACGGTATGGAAGCTTTACAAATAGCATTTGACTTTCAAGACAACCAAGGAGAACGTAATTATTACATGGCACGAGGAACGTATCATACCTCTTGGGGAGTAAGTGTTTCTATTGATTTTCAGCCTTTTACCGACACTAACAATGAAGGTAAAACCATCTACGCAAGGTCGGAAAAATATAGTACGTCAACCGCGCTCGAAGAAATAAAAAAAATTGATATAGAATTGTATGAGGTGGACGTGCATCTGTACGATTATTTCCGCACGATTTTATTACAGCAGAAAAGTGAAGACCTCGGTGCTTTTGCCGAACCTGTGATGCTTATCTCTAATATCAACGATGGTTTTGGT
This sequence comes from Capnocytophaga sp., assembly GCA_030538675.1. GTDB lineage: Bacteria > Bacteroidota > Bacteroidia > Flavobacteriales > Flavobacteriaceae > Capnocytophaga. The sequence continues at coordinate 4,873 of JAUNTM010000021.1, read as the reverse complement.
GTTTTCGGAGGCTATACAAAACAAAGTATTAGTGTTGATTTTTAGGTGTTTGCAAAAAAAAGCCAATAGAATATCCTTGTGCTTCTATTGGCTATTTTAAATTTACGGTTCAGGATTTTGCGTTCGGACGGGCAATCGAAGTATAAAAACAGATACTAAAATTCTCATAAAAAAGCAGACCGTCAAATTTGGCATTTCAGTTCATTGGATGCAGAGTTCTTGTTGGCAGCAGTCTTTTTTCGGGTTATTCTAAAATGAATCTCTTCGGATAGTTTTCAATATCCTCAACTTCAAAATATTCGTCAAACTCCTCAACCTTTTTAGTTTTATAATAGCGGATTATTTTCGACAAAAAAGTTTCAAGTGTCGGAGCGATTACATTCCGGTCATTGTCGGTGTGCCAAAATTCTATCAACTGTCCTTTTTGTTCGGTAAAAATTCCTTTTAAGTCGTAACAAATACTATCCCCCCCTCCATTTTCAAAAATGGGTATCCAGTTTTCGTTCCACCAGTTTTCGATTTCAAAATCAAATCCAATCATTGAGGTACGTTCGGAAGCACTATGGAGCGCTTGCTCCAATGGAGTGAAACAGGAGTTGTTAACAAAGGCTTGATAACAGGTTGTTTTTTGTCCGTTTTTCCATTTATACAATGTCCGTAAATCCTCTGGAATCTTGATTTTGTAATTTTCCTCCAATTTGTCCAATTGAGAATCGTCCAAAGGGTCGTTGAGTTCCGAATAATATTCGGGTCTTAGTGTCGATAAATAAGTGTCTAATTTTTGAATTATTTCGTTCATTGTTTTGTCCGTATTTAGTGTGAGTTCTATGTGATAAAGTATTGTAAATTATATAGTTATGCCTGTGCACTTTTCACATAGGACTCACGCTATTTGGTGCCGGCGGTACAGCTTACGCATCAATATTGGCATATTTAGCATTTTTCTCAATGAAATCACGACGCGGTGGTACTTCATCGCCCATGAGCATAGAAAAAATACGGTCAGCCTCGCTGCCATTATCAATGGTTACTTTACGCAAGGTACGGAAATTGGGATTCATGGTAGTTTCCCAAAGCTGTTCGGCGTTCATTTCTCCCAAACCTTTGTAACGCTGTATATTCGTTCCGCTGCCGTATTCGGAAGTGAGGGCATCACGCTCTTTATCGTCCCAAGCGTAGGATTTCTTGTTGCCTTTCTTTACCAAATAAAGCGGTGGCGTAGCGATGTAAACATAGCCCTTCTCAATCAAATCACGCATATAGCGGAAGAAAAACGTGAGTATCAGCGTAGTGATGTGCGAACCATCCACATCGGCATCACACATGATGACTACTTTGTGGTATCTTAATTTTTCCAAATTGAGCGCTTTGGCATCTTCATCAGTACCGATGCTGACACCCAGTGCAGTGAATATATTCTTAATCTCATCATTGTCAAAAACCTTGTGCTGCATGGCTTTTTCCACGTTAAGAATTTTTCCCTTGAGGGGTAATATTGCCTGAAAATTACGGTCGCGTCCCTGTTTGGCTGTTCCCCCAGCCGAGTCTCCCTCTACGAGGAATATTTCACATTTCACAGGGTCTTGCTCCGAACAGTCCGAGAGTTTTCCCGGCAATCCGCCACCGCTCATGACGGTTTTGCGTTGTACCATTTCGCGGGCTTTGCGGGCGGCATGGCGTGCTTGTGCTGCCAAGATTACTTTTTGCACGATGATTTTGGCATCGTTAGGATGTTCTTCAAGATAATTTTCGAGCATCTCGGAAACGGCTTGCGAGACGGCAGCCGATACTTCCCTGTTACCCAATTTTGTTTTGGTTTGCCCTTCGAACTGCGGTTCGGCAACTTTGACCGAAACAATGGCAGTAAGACCTTCACGGAAGTCATCACCCGAGATTTCAAACTTGAGCTTGTCGAGCAATCCTGAGGCATCGGCATATTTTTTGAGGGTTGTAGTAAGTCCGCGACGGAATCCCGAGAGGTGCGTACCGCCTTCGTGCGTGTTGATATTATTTACATACGAATGCAAGTTCTCCACATACGAATCGTTGTACACCATCGCAACTTCGACAGGAATATCATTTTTCTCGCCTTCCATCCATATCACATCGGCAATAATCGACGGACGGTTGCCGTCAAGGTAACGGATGAATTCTTTCAGGCCGTTTTCCGAATGGAATTTTTCACTGACAAACTCGCCTTTATCATCGGTGTTGCGTCGGTCGGTCAGGGTAATGGTAATGCCTTTGTTCAAAAAAGCCAATTCACGCATACGCGATGCCAATGTATCGTAATTGTATTCCAATGTTTGTTGGAATATCGTTGCATCGGGCTGGAAAGTAACCTTCGTGCCCCGCTTGTCGGTTTCGCCTATTTGCTTGACAGGATGTTGTGCTTTTCCTCGGGAATATTCTTGCTGCCATACTTTACCGTCACGGTATACGGTAGCGGTCAGTAGGGTAGAGAGTGCATTCACACACGATACACCCACGCCGTGCAATCCGCCTGACACCTTGTATGAGCCTTTGTCAAACTTACCGCCTGCACCTATTTTGGTCATGACGACTTCCAATGCCGACACGCCTTCTTTTTTGTGGATATCTACGGGAATACCGCGGCCGTTGTCTTCAACCGTGATGGAATTATCCTCATTGATAATTACCGAAATGGTATCGCAAAATCCTGCTAAAGCCTCGTCGATAGAGTTGTCAACTACTTCATATACAAGATGGTGCAGTCCGCGCGTACCTACATCGCCGATATACATCGACGGGCGCATACGCACGTGTTCCATTCCTTCCAACGCCTGAATGTTATCGGCCGAATATTGACTATTCTGTAATTCTTCGCTCATATTTTACTATTAAGTTGTGAGAAATATTAATTTACAAATGTACGATTTTTTTAGAAAATACAAAAGTTTTTTAGGCGTAGATTTTTTTGTATGAAGCAAAAAACAACTCCGTGAAGAACGGTAAAAAAATGATATGGCATACCCCTGCATAGAGCGCCAATTCCAATTTTATTCATACCTTTGCCTTGCTTTAGGAAAGCGGAAAGTTACAAAAATTAGAGCTCGGAAAGGCGAAAAAAACAGGGTGTTTCGGCAATAAAAATTGTCAAGTAAAGTATTTAACGTAAGAAAAAATACAATAATATCTTTATTTTTAAATAGGAATATTGAAAGATAAAGTATTGATTTTTAATCAAATAAAATTGATGAAGTTAAAAGAATTAAACAAAAGATATCGTAATATGATATATATCATTTTTTATAAATCAGAACTAAATTACATTTGCAACGTCAGAAAATGAAGAAATTGTCACTGATACAAAAGTACAATGTAGCAGGACCTCGGTATACGAGTTATCCTACCGTTCCTTTCTGGGACAATTCTACATTCGGTTCCGGCCTTTGGGTAGAGAGTTTTCGGCGTTCGTTCATTGAAAGTAATGATACCGAGGGGATTAGCTTATACATTCACTTGCCTTTTTGCGAAAGTCTTTGCACTTTCTGCGGATGCCATAAACGCATCACAAAGCGGCATGAAGTAGAAGCCCCTTATATAGATGCCGTTCTGCACGAATGGAATCTGTATGTAGCGTTACTTCCCGAGCGTCCGCGTATCAAGGAAATACACCTTGGGGGCGGTACACCTACGTTCTTTGCACCCGCACAATTACAACGATTGATACGGGGGATATTGGATAAAGCTATTATAGCTGACGGACATGAGTTCAGTTTTGAAGGACATCCGAATAACACAACGCCTGCACATTTGCAAACGCTGTACGATTTGGGGTTTGAGCGCGTGAGTTTCGGCGTACAAGACTATTCGCCTAAGGTACAGCGTGCTATACATCGCATACAACCCTTCGAAAAGGTCAAAGAAGCTACCGAAACGGCTCGTGCTATCGGTTATAAATCGGTGAGCCATGATTTGGTATTCGGGCTTCCGTTTCAAACGCTCGATGATGTGTTGTACACTATCGACAAAAGTAATTCGTTGCGTCCCGACCGTATCGCTTTTTACAGCTACGCACACGTGCCTTGGATAAAAGGAAACGGGCAGCGTGGGTTTGACGAAAGCAATTTGCCTTCGGGCGACGAAAAAAGACGGTTGTACGAAATCGGGATGAAACACTTACAAGAAGTAGGATACCACGAAATCGGGATGGATCATTTCGCTCTGGATAGTGATACGCTCTATAAGTCGTATGCGGATAGGAGTTTGCATCGCAATTTTATGGGATACACCGCTTCAAAAACACAGCTGATGATAGGATTGGGAATCTCATCGATAAGCGATAGTTGGTATGGTTTTGCTCAAAATGAAAAAGACCTCAATACGTATTATGAGCGATTGCAACGAAATGAAATTCCTGTGTTCAGAGGGCATTTGCTTGATAATGAAGACCTGATAATCCGTAGGCATATTCTCAATTTGATGTGTCATTTTTCCACTTCGTGGGAATCGCCGAGCTTGCAGATTGATGAGTCCGAAATGGAAGAAATACGAACGCAACTCTCTGAAATGGTGAACGATAAGCTCATAGAATTCAAAGGCGAACAGCTCATCGTAACCGAAGCAGGACGACCATTCGTGAGAAATATATGTATGGCTTTTGATTTGAGGCTCAAACGCAATGTGCCGCAAACCAAAATATTTAGTATGACAGTATAGATATTGTAAAATATAGTGATTGAGTTTTTTAGTTAGTGATGGAAAAGGGACGAGTTCGTGAGAAGTTAGTCCCTTTTCTTTTTATAGAAATTGCTGCGTAAAGCATCCTCAGAGTACTTCCAAAAATTATATCCGCTTGTGCAGGCACTTTGGCATAATAAACAATAAGCCAATCTGTGTTTATTTTCAC
>JAUNTM010000020.1 GCA_030538675.1 Capnocytophaga sp. | reverse complement strand
AATCACTACGTATGAATACAAACTGTATAACAGCCGCCAATGCTGCCAAAAACCATAACCAAGTGGCGTACCGATAGCTTGTAAATACTTTTTTTAACATATCTGAAAAATGATGACAAATATAGTGGTTTATTGTGAAAATGAAGCATTCCGTTTTTAAATTTTCATGGCAACAATAGCTGCAAAAATAAAAAAGTCTTTGCACTTTGAAAAAAAATGTTACTTTTGTTGGAAATTTCAGTCGAAATAGAACTTTGGTTGCATGGTTTACGCCGAAAATAAAATGAAGATATCTGTAGTTATCAACACCTACAATGCAGAAAAATTTCTGCAAAAAACGTTGGAATCCGTAAAGGAATTCGACGAAATCGTGATATGCGATATGCATAGTACCGACAGTACCATTGCCATTGTCCAGCGCTACAATGCCACTATCGTGTACCACGAAAACACGGGATTTGTTGAGCCTGCACGGAATTTTGCCATTCAGTCTGCTACGCACGATTGGGTGCTGCTGCTCGATGCCGACGAAACCGCTACCGAAGGACTGAAAAACGAACTCCGAAAACAATTGCAAAACATTGATTTTGAGGCGCTAAAAATCCCCCGTAAAAATTATTTCATGGGACGGTTTATGCGGGCGGAATTTCCCGATTTGGGCATCCGTTTCTTCCGTAAAGACAAAATTGACTGGCCGAAAGACATCCATTCAACCCCGAAAATCGACGGCAGAATTAAAAAACTCGCCAAAGACCCGAAACTCGCCATCGAACACCTTGCCGATGACAGCCTTTCGGACATCTTAAAGAAAATGGAACGCTACACCGAAGCCGAACTCCTGCGGCGGAAAAGCAAAAATTACGGTTACGGCAAACTGATTTTGTCGCCGTTTTTCCGTTTTTTCAAATGTTATTTTGTAAAACAAGGCTTCCGCGACGGCAAAGAAGGTTTTATTTTTGCGATGACAAAGGCTCATTACAAATTCTATACGCTTGCGAAACTGATTGAATCTTCCCGAAAGCAATAACTCCTATTTTTATACATTTCCATTAATTCCCCGATATATTTTAGTAATGCTGCCATTTCTATCATTCTGTAAAAAATATTTTATTGCTTTTGGTGTTTTGTTCCCTATCATGGCTACAATCATACTGGCACCGCATATCATCCATGCCGGTTGGACTGCCGAAAATGCTTTCGGTAACGTATGGAAATATGTCGTGGGAGTATATTGCGGTACGTTTCTTTTGGGGTGGATTATCGGTAATTTTCAAAAACTCATCCCTGAAAAATTCAGTTTTCAACCTCTGATTGTTTTGTCGGCTGCGGTGGCTGTTACTTTATGGCCTTATTCTCACGGTATTTCCTCACACATTTTTATGGTCATGGCGGTGCTTTGTATCGGCAGAAGCCTCCGAAACAAAACATTGGAAGTGCCGGGAATCTCTGCTTTTCTGCTTTTGGCTTATTCAATCCTGCAATTTTGCGGACTGTTGTGGAGCGATTCTTTACCCGAAAACACGGCTATTTTTATCAAACCGCTTGTGATGCTGCTTATGGCTGCCGTGATGCTCTTCACGTTCCGCCCCACGAGGAAACTTACCCAAGCGTTTGCCATCATCACTTTTAAGGCGGGATTACTGCTATTGACCTGGTACACAGTCATGTATATATTACGGATAACCGAATTGGAAAAACCGATATTGTCCTGCTTCGTGCTTCAAAAAAATTATATGCCGTATTGGGATTTGTTGGAAATTACCACGCTGGTTCACCCGAGCTTCATGGCATGGTATTTCTTAATTATTGGCGGGGTCGGGTATGTTGCGTGGCGGCAAAGCAAAACGCCGCTCTTATCACGTGTTGAACTATGGCTGTATGCCGTACTGACCTTGTTTTTTGTTTTCATATTCCAAGCCCGCTTGGGTCAACTCGGCTTTTTCATCGTAGCGGCATTTATTGTTTATTTTGAAATATCTAATAAAATTATTTTGAAAAAACGGTATTTTGCATTCGGTTTTCTTTCGGTTTTCATACTTCTCGTAATCTATTTTTTTGACTCGAAATCGTCTTTTTTTGAAGATGCCGAACGGCAAAGATTGTACAACCAAGCCGTCCTTTTCGTTAAAAATAATTTTTGGGGCGGTGTGGGGACTTTCGGAGAAACCAATGTACTAAAAGCAAACATACGGGGAGGTGTTGAGCACCTTCACAATGACTTCATTACGGCCTTTGTACGATACGGCATTGGAGGTTTTTTATTATTCGGGATTTGTTGGGGACAGATGTTTATCCGAACCATCACCACTTCCAACAGAAAATTTTTCTTTTTCCTAATCCCTACTTTTTGTATCATGCTTACCGACAGTGCCTTTTTCTACGGATATTCGGTTACCCTGTCCATTCTTTTCCTGACCATGCTTTACAATCCGAAAAATGAAAATACCAAATGAAAGTAACATTATTGATATCAACTTATAATTGGGCACCGGCACTCGGACTATGCCTCAAAAGCATCGGCAGGCAAACCGTCCTTCCCGATGAAATAATCATTGCCGATGACGGCTCAACCCCTGATACTAAAGCACTTATAGACCAATACAGGACAATGGTTTCCATTCCTTTAAAACACGTATGGCACGAAGATAAAGGCTTCCGGAAGACAATTATACTCAACAAAGCCGTCAGCCTTGCCGATATGCCCTACGTCATACAGATAGACGGCGATGTCATATTGCACAGAAAATTCGTAGAAGACCATATTTCATTTGCCCGTAAGGGTTATTTTAATATCGGTAGGAGAGCAAACCTCCCCATGGAAATCACTCAAAAACTAATTTCGGGAGGAAGTTTGGATTTTTCTTGCTTAGATCCGAAGATTCAGAAAATGGAACTCGGTATACGCTTCCCTACAGTACTAAGCGCACTGTTGAGCCAAAAGAGCAGCCAAAATTCCAATAGTGTTTTCGGGAGCAATATGTCGTATTGGAAAGCAGATTTTGTTAAAATCAACGGTTATGACAATACAATGACCGGATGGGGAGCTGAGGATAAAGACCTTGCCCAACGACTCATCAACCTCGGTATATCCAAAAGGAAACTGCGCTACGCAGCCATCCAACATCATTTATTCCACAAGGAAAACAATCAAGACAACCATGACTTACAAATGCAGTGGGTGCAAAAAGTAATTGCCGAAAAAATAACGGAATGCCCCGACGGACTGAAGCAATTGGGCGGTGCTTTTTTATATTACAGCTAACCTGCGATTGCCATAAAACATAAGAAAAATTATCATTTTCGGAATGCCCCCGAAACTTTTGAAATCAGCATGTAAAGCATAACAAATTGTCATTCAATATTGTTGAAACAATACATTACAACAAAAAACACATTACTGCCAATACCGTTTTTTCCGCATATTACCTTAAAACAACCCGTACAGCACGCCGTCTATCTTATTGATTATCTCCCCGAAATCTTCGGGATTGTCCACAAAATCAAGCTCATCCGCATCAAGAATGAGCAGTTTGCCTTTGTCATAATCTTTTATCCAACTTTCGTAGCGCTCGTTCAGCCGGTTTAGGTAATCAATCGAAATGGAACTCTCGTATTCCCTACCGCGTTTGTGGATTTGCTTGACCAAATTGGAGATAGAACTCCGCAAATAGATAAGCAAATCGGGCGGCTGTACCAATTTTTCCATCAAGAAAAACAGCGATTCGTAATTTTTGAAATCGCGTCCGCTCATCAGTCCCATTTCGTGCAGGTTGGGGGCAAATATGTGGGCATCTTCGTAAATGGTGCGGTCTTGAATGATGTCGTTTCCTTTTTCTCTGAAATCAAGTATCTGGCGGAAGCGGCTGTTCAAAAAATAAATCTGCAAATTGAAACTCCACCTGTCCATTTGGTTGTAAAAATCGTCCAAATACGGATTGTCTGCCACATCTTCATAATGGGCTTCCCAGCGGTAGTGCTTCGCCAGCAGGCTTGTAAGCGTAGTTTTTCCGGCACCGATATTTCCGGCGATGGCAATGTGCATTTTTATTTAATTTAGTTGAGAGTTGAAAATTGAAAATTGAAAGTTGAAAATTGAAAATTTCGTATGGCACTTTCAACTCTCAACTCTCAATTTTCAACTAAGAAAAATCATTTGTTTTACTTAAAATCTTCGCGAAGGCATTTTATCATTGATGTGTTTTTGATATTTTGTATCACGAAAGCACTTTGTATGTTGGAAATAATATCAAGTTTCGATATTTTGTGAACTACAAAATTTTGATAATCTTCCATATCGTTAAGCACTAACTTCAGCAAAAAATCATAACTTCCTGCCATATACGAAGCTTCAAGAACCTCATCGAGCTGGCTTACATACGCCTCAAATTCTTCGAAAAGATTTTCTTGATGACGTACTAATTTCACTTGGCAATACGCTATCAATTTTTTTCCCAATCGCTTGGCATTGACTACCGCAACGTAATTTTCTATCACTCCCGAAGCTTCCAATTTCTTAATACGCTCATGCACAGGCGTAATAGAAAGATTTACTTTTTCAGCTAATTTTTTAATCGATTGCTTTCCGTCTTTTTGCAACTCGTCGAGTAACATCAAGTCAATGTGGTCTAGAGATAATGGCTGCATATGATTTGTTTTTTTCAAAAATTTATTTAGTCGGTAAAGATAAATAATATTTTTGGAATAACAATAATTATTCTAATAATTAAGAATATAATCTGCGCCTCCAATCGTAAAACCATTTACCTACATGCCTCATAAATCCAAAAAAGCCGCCCCGAAAGGCAGCTTCTTTGAATTAAAAAACTTTACTATGATACCTATACTTTGGGAGCTCCTTTCATCAATTCGGCATTGGCACCTTCTTCAAATTTTTTGAAGTTTTCGATGAATGATTCAGCCAATTCTTTTGATTTTGCAGCGAAATCGGCTTTGTTATCCCACGTATTTTCAGGATTCAAAATGCTTTGGTCAGAAACCGTAGCGCATGATTGCGGCACTTGGAAGCCGAAGATTGGCAATTCTTTGAACGCAACGTTGTTCAATTCTCCCGTAAGGGCAGCGGTAATGAGTGCCCGTGTGTCTTTCAAGCTGCAACGTTTGAATTTGCCGTTGTATCCTGTATTTACGAGCCATACGTTTACACCCGATTGTTGGATTTTCTCGGTCAGCATTTTTCCGTATTCGGCAGGGTGCAATGGCATGAACGCCGAACCGAAACAGGCTGAGAACGTTTTTTGCGGTGTGGTGATTCCTACTTCAGTACCTGCCACTTTTGAAGTATAACCTGAAATAAATTGGTACGCCGCTTGGTTAGGGTCGAGTTTTGAGATTGGAGGCAGTACGCCGTAGGCATCGAACGTAAGGAAGAAAATATTCTTCGGATTGTGTCCGATGGAACCGGGCTGGATGTTGTCAATGTGGTAAATAGGATATGACACGCGGGTGTTTTCGGTGATAGTGGTATCGGTGAAATCCACTTCGCCTTTGTCATTCATGATTACGTTTTCGAGGATAGCACCTTTTTTGATGGCTTTAAAGATTTCGGGTTCTTTTTCGGCAGTAAGGTCAACTACTTTTGCGTAGCAACCGCCTTCAAAGTTGAATACGGTATTTTCGGGAGTCCAGCCGTGTTCGTCATCACCGATAAGGTGGCGGTTCGGGTCGGCAGAAAGGGTTGTTTTGCCTGTTCCCGAAAGTCCGAAGAAGATCGCGGTATCGCCGTCTTTGCCCACGTTGGCAGAGCAGTGCATCGGCATGGTATTTCTGAATACGGGAAGCTCAAAGTTAAGTGCCGAGAAGATTCCTTTTTTGATTTCGCCGGTGTAGCCTGTGCCGCCTACCAATGCGATTTTTTTACCGAAATTAAGGATGGCGAAGTTACCTTGGCGCGTTCCGTCAACGGCGGGGTCAGCGATAAAGCCCGGGGCGTTTACTACCAACCAATCTTCTTTAAAGCTTGCGAGTTCGCTGTCTTCGATACGGAGGAACATGTTGTAAGCGAACAAGTTGCTCCAAGGAAGCTCGGTTACGGTACGGATATTGGTTTTGTATTTGGGGTCAGCACAAACATAGCCGTCATGTACGTAAATTTCTTTTTCAGAAAGGTAATTAACTACTTTGTCGTAAAGAGCATCGAATTTTTTGCTATCGAACTTGATGTTTACTTTTCCCCACCATACTCGGTCTCTTGTGATGTCATCTTCTACGATGAAGCGGTCTTGAGGCGAACGTCCTGTAAATTTGCCTGTGTTGATTGCCAATGCACCAGTGGAGGCTTCTTTTCCCAATCCTTTTTCAATCGTTTCTTGATGAAGCTCATCCGGTGTAAGCTGGTAGCGGACGGTAGCATTCTTAATTCCGTAGTTCTCTACTGAGATAGCTTTTGGTTTACTCATGATTTTGAATTTATTGTTGTTATTATTTTATTTCACCAATTACTTTAAAAATTTCTTTCTGTTTCTTTTTGGTATCTTTTCGGTTTCGTTTCAGTTTGACAAGGTTTCGTTTTATTTCCTGCCCTATTTCCTTGCTTTACGAGTGTAAAGGTACAAAATTATTTTCGGATAAAAGACTTTTTTATCACTTTTTTTTAAGTACAATTGAAAAAAATAATACGCCCCACCCTGCTATAAAAAATAATCCGCCTAACGGCGTTATCAAAGCTATTTTCTTAAAGTCGAAAAAAGATGTCAGGCTGTTGGTCGCCAAAAAGTAAATCGAAAATGAAAAACAGAGAATTCCTGCTACCATTAAATAATATATGGTAGTACGGATTTTGCCAGTTAAAAAATCTTGTGGCAAAATTGCCAGAAATAATAAAAAAAGGCTGTGATACATTTGATAGCGTACGCCTGTATCAAACGAAATTACCGCTTCGGGCGGCACTAATGCTTTGAGTCCGTGTGCTCCCCAAGCTCCTAAAGCCACTGCCAATCCGCCGAGTAATGCTGCTGTAATAAGTATCTTCCTGTGTATCATAAATTTAGTTTTTGGGTTTAGAAGCTACGAATATAGTGATTTTTTTGTATCTTGCGAGCTGACGGAGGATACTCTTTTCAATTCACTTAAAAAACAAAAACACATGAAACAGTTATTTTTTTGCCTTGCTTTACTGAGCAGTACCTTTCTTTTTGCCCAAAAACAACCGACAGAAAGCCAGAAATTCTGGGAAAACCTACAAAAACATTGCGGAAAATCCTATGAAGGTACCGTTACGGAAGGCGGACGGGAAGGCGACGGTTTTACCGGACAAAGGCTCGTGATGCAGGTTTTGTCATGCGAACCCGACCGTATCAGGATTCCTTTTTATGTAGGCGATGACAAATCACGCACTTGGGTGCTGACCAAAAACGAACAACAACTCATCACCTTAAAGCATGACCACCGCCACCAAGACGGAAGTGAAGACTCGGTAACGCAATACGGCGGACAAAATCCTAATTTCGGGTTTGAACAACTGCAAATGTTCCCTGCCGATATGGAAACTGCCGAACGGATTTCATACGCTTCCACCAATCTTTGGTGGATTACTCTGGACGAAAAAACGTTCACTTACAATCTCCGAAGGATTGGCAGTGAACGTGTTTTTACGGCTACTTTTGATTTGGAAAAACCAATCCGCTTTGAAGCCGTGCCTTGGGGCTGGGAGGAATAAAAACCTCCTACCCCAATGGAACCCAACATTTTGCACGATGCCGGGGTGCAAGCTCTGGCTGTTTCGCTATTTCGCTCAAAATGTGTGGGTAAGCTGTTTGTAGCCTCCGATAAACAAGCCTGTGAAAAATTCGGCTTTTTCTTCGGGGCTCATCGTATCATTATTCATATAGCTTTGGAAAATCAGCTCGATAGTCGCCCCTACGAACGAGTAACCAAACATCCGTAAAGTACTGGGCGCCAACCCTTCATAAAACGAAGAATTGAGAAAATCGTTTTCAAGGTCTGTATAAATAGGGTTGAGAAATTCCGACGAAAGCAAGGTCTTACGCAATACCGTTTGGTTGTTCATAATGAAACGCAGATAGGTTTCTTCTTGCAATATCCAAGCCAATGCGATGAACGAATTGTACACAAACTCACGTATATTGGACGCTTTTTGCCGTTCTTCTTTCAGCTTATTACTGATTTCCATCATCGCATCATCAATAATTCTATCCCATATTTCTTCCTTATTCTTGTAATAGTTGTAGAACGTACCCCGAGCCAAACCGCTTTCTTTGACAATATCGCTTATGGTTGTTGCCTCAATTCCTTTCTCGGCAAATAGTTTGTCTGCCGCCGCTATGATGATACTTTCATTGCGTTTTTTGTTAAATTCGAGTTTGCCCATTTCTTTTTAATAGCTTTTGCGTTAAGGATACGGGATTTACAGCCATATCGCAGAGAATTGTTATGAGATATTTTTTAAAATTCTAAAAACTTAGACGCAAATATACAAACTATCAGGCAAAGATGTTATTTTTTGCTGTTTTTAACATATAATTAACATTCTTTTGTTATATAGAATCATTTTATAAAATATAACATACTGAATATAAATCCATTAGCAACGCTACCCTACTTTTGGCAGTTCAAAAGCAAATTTCACGGCAAGCGTTCGTATCACAATCACTACGGCAATGGGTATGAGATACACTACATCGCCTATGTATGCTATTTCTTTGACTCCGAGATACACAATACCTCCTACCACACAAGCGGTTGCATAGATTTCTTTATGGAAAATAACCGGAATTTCGTTGCAAAGGATATCGCGTATCACACCTCCGAAACATGCCGTAATCGTAGCTACCGATACTACTGCAATAGGATTTAAACCGAACGATGTCGCTATTTCCGCACCGAACAGCGTATAAAATGCAAGTCCCAACGTATCGAATAATAATAACGATTTGCGTAAATAATGAATCTTATTGCGAAACAAAATAGCGAAAAATGCTCCTCCGAGTATCATCGCTACGTACATCGGTTCTTTCATCCAAAATACAGGCGTACGCCCTATCATCATATCACGCAATGTACCTCCTCCCAAACTCGTAACGAAAGCTATGATAAAAATACCGAATAAATCCATTTTCTTTTCGCGTGCTGCCAAAGCCCCCGATATAGCGAAAACAAATACACCAATCATGTCGATAAAAAAGAAGAAATCCATACTATTATATTTGCATAAAAAACGTTGCAAAAGTAATGAAAAAAACACTATTTACTCCGTTTTTTTTATGGTATTGAAAAAAAAAGCACAACCCTCCGTAGAGAATTGTGCGTATAGTATGTAGTATATGATTATATGCATTCGCCAAGCCAGGCCTTCATCATCCAGACCGTTTTTTCCTGCTCGGTAATAAAGTCACTCATCATTGAGTTGGTGCCTTCGTCATGAGCATCACCGGCGTCGGCAAGAATTTTGCGTTCTATTTTTAACAATACCGAAAGCGAATCGACAATCAAATGTATTGCTTTTTCGTCCTCATATACGTTTTCGCCCACAGGCACCCGGGCTTGCTTCACATAGCCTGAAAGCGTGTGCATAGGCGTTGCGCCGAGCGTCAAAATGCGTTCGGCTATCATATCTACTTTTTCGTTGGCATCGGTGTAAAGTTCTTCAAATTTCACGTGGAGGTCAAAAAAACGCTTGCCTTTGATGTTCCAATGTATGCCGCGTAGGTTCTGATAATAAATTTGGAAATTCGCCAACAGATTGTTCAATTCGTCAGCAATTCCTTTGGATTTTTGGGTGTCCAACCCGATACTGTTGTAGCTCATAGTGTGTTTGTTTTATTTATGTCATGCTACAAATATACGATTTTTTTTTCACAATTTCAAAATGAACCTTGTCAAAACTACGCTTTTACCGTAAAATCTCTCAAAAAAGCAATTGTTTTCTCAATGTTTTTCTTCAATGAAAATTCTTTATCTTTTTGATTTTTAAAATATTCGTCCAATTGATATATCAAAAAATCTTTATTTTTATGAGAAAGTGAAGGTTCTTCGGTAAGCAAATAGGCGGCAAGCAATTCGAGTGCCAGAATATGCTCTATATTTTGGCAAAGCAAATAGCATTTCATAGCGGCACTTCCCCCCATTCCTTTGGTATCGGTGTGTTTTTCAACCAGCATCGGATTTTCTACACTCGCCGGCATGGCAAGCATTCTATTTTGTGCTGAGATTCCTTCTGCCATACGCTGTAACACCCACAAATCGAGATTTTTATCATTATTCTGCATCGCTGTATTGACATTGGATATCAAGTGGAAGGTACGCCGTTCGGATATGTTGCCCAACCCCGTCATCACGATAGCGAGAAAATCCAACCCGAACGAAAGTGGCAGTGTATGCGAATTTCCTCCGTATATGATTTGGTCATGTTCGGGTAATATGAGCGGATTGTCTGTCGACGAATTAACTTCCGTACGGATGATTTTCCGCACGTATGCGACAGCATCTTTCACAGCCCCATGCACTTGCGGTATAGCGGTAAAGGCTTCGGGCAGATATTCTTTTGTTTTTTTGTCAGTTCCTTCGAGCAGTTGATACATCCGCTGGGCGGTCAATATTTGCCCTTTGTGCGGATGGACGAGATGTACCTGGGGCGAATAAGGTTCGGCATTGGCTTTGAATATTAGTGCCGATGAGGCTGCAATATAATCTGCCAAATCATTAATCTTGAGTGATTTTATCAAGCAATGTACAGCATGAGCCGTTGTGAGTTGCGTTCCCGTCAAAAGGGCGTGTTGCTCATGTTCTTTCAGTACAAGAGGTTTCCAGCCGTGCAGTTCTTCAAGTTCGCAAGCCGAATACAGCTTCCCACCGATACGCACTTCACCCTCACCGACCAACGGTAACGACAAGTGTGCCAGCGAAATACGGTCGTCGGGCGAGCCTTGCATATAGAGGGCAGGATACACTCCGTTGTTATAAAAATCAAGCAAACGACGGACGGTAGACAAACGCACACCGCTAAAACCAAAACTCAGCGACTGTATCTTCAGCAATAGCATTAATTTCACAATATCATCCGACAGGCATTCGCCGATGCCGCACGCATAAGAGCGTAGCAAATCATACGAAACTTCGGTGTCTGAGGTTGTATTTTTTTTGCTGAAATACGTATAACAACGTTCGATATTGAGAACGGCTTCTTCCGAAAATTCTAACTTAACATCCTCATTGATAATAAGTTCTAATTTCGACAAATCTAATGTTTCGTTGGATATATAATGCTTCATGCGCCTGCGAAATCGTGATTGGGTTAGTCCACAAAGTTAGGATTTCTTTTCCAACCCGCAAACCAAAACGGGTTGCTTTTGTCAAAAAAATGGACTCACAAAGCGGTATCTACAAATCTCTGCGCTTGATGATAAAATACGAGCCATACACGAAAACAGCCGTCCAGCCAAGTACAATAAGTACATCCAACCATTGCACTGAATAGTCTTTGACAAACAATTCACCTCCTATTTGATTGGCGGCTTCATTGATTGCCGAAAGCCGCGTGAAAGGTTCTTTTATCAAATTACTCATCGCATTTAAGGGTAAAAAACGAACGATTAGTTCTCCAAAAGTAGCTCCTGAAAAAAATACAATTGCCGAAATAATACTTTCCGCAATATTCCAAAGTATCAGAAACCCTAACGCAAATGCCGATTTGCGGGTCAGTACACCAAAAAACAAACACATGCTGAAAAATCCTACCAATTTGATAAAATAAGCCCCCAAATAGTATAGCTCCGAAAACACAATCGCCCATTCGTCATACACCGAATATATGCGTCCTAAAATAAACGATATGACAAAGACTACGAATGTAGAAACAGCTGAAAATAAGAGTATTGTAATAAATTTTGAAAGTACAAACTCCCATTTCCCGAGTCCGTCGATAAGGTTTTGCTTGAGCGTTTTGTTGCTGTATTCGTTTGCCATCATAGACACGATTATAATCGCCAAAAACAGCTTGAAATACGCTGCTATGTAGGTATTAAAATGCCAAATATACGGGAAATCGAAAATGCCTTGCTCGGCAAGATGCAGCTCAAAAGAACCGAAATTAATCTTGATTGCTGCGATGAGCGACAATAATGTGAGCAATATGAAATAGGCAATGATGAGTATGCGGCTGCTCTTGCTGTACCAGAGCTTTATGAGTTCTATTTGCAATAACCGAATCATGAGATTATCCTTTAGTAAGTTGTAAAAATTGATTTTCGAGGCTTTCGTTGCGTTTTACCAAATGGGTCAAAACAAGATCGTGATCGAGCAATTCGCGATTAAGCGTTGCAGCATCCATTTCTTTGGTAAAAAAAACTTTCAAAAAATGATTGTTTTCCAGCACTTTATCTATATCTTTATGCTGTTGCAAATACAGTTTCAAAGCGGCATTGTCTTGGCAAGCCAACTCGAAAAAGCCTGTTTGTTGCGTCATCGTATCGACACGCCCGTTGTAGCGCATTTTACCTTTTTGCAACACGATGACGTGCGTACACACTTTCTCCACTTCATCCAACAAATGGGAGGCCAGCAAAACCGTAATTCCTTGTGAAGCAATGTACTGTATCAATTCACGCACTTTGTGTATTCCTTGAGGGTCAAGCCCGTTGGTGGGTTCGTCAAGGATTAATATTTCAGGATTGTTCAGCAAAGCCGATGCGATAGCCAACCGCTGTTTCATCCCCAACGAAAACGCACTGAATTTACGATTTTTAACCTCCAGCAATCCTACCAGAGTCAGTTTTTCCTCAATCCGATGCTCGGGTATATTTTTGATTTTGCATACCAAGCGCAGGTTTTCATACGCACTCATGTACGGATAAAAATTAGGCCGCTCGATAATAGCCCCAACTCGCTTGAGAGCATCCGCTTGCGATAATTGCCCGCCAAACCAGCTGTAATCACCTGCGCTCTTATTCACTACCCCCAGCACCATCCCCAAAGTGGTGGACTTGCCGCTTCCGTTAGGTCCTAACAGACCGTATACATTGCCTTTGCTGATGCTGAAAGAAACCGCATCGACCGCCGTAAAACTGCCAAAACGCTTTGTTAATCCTTGAATTTGAAGTATTGTTTCCAATAGAATATCGTATTTTTATTAGATAGACGAATGTATAAAAAAAATGTTGCATACAGAAGCTTTTTTTTGCAAAATTATTGGCATATTTTTTTTCTGTTTGAAATACTAGCCCGGCAGGCAAAATATCAACTCCCTGAAAACCTTAATTCGAGTTTACTACGCAATACATCCAAGAGTTTATTCTCTTGAAGAAGAATTTGGTATTTCTCTTGAGGTGATAAAACGACATATTTTTTAAAATTTTCCGATTTTTCGTCAACATTCACCTCTATTTTGACGTCATAATTTTGCAGTTTATCATGCAGATATGCCAATAAAGCTGTTTCCTCCCTGTATATTTCTGTTTTTATAGTTTGGTTAGGCACGGTAAGCTGTATCGTGGTGCCGTTGCCATCAAGCACAGGATTGCTGATACCCAAATTGGAGGCTTGTATTTTCTCTCCTTTTGCAGCAATCATTTCGATGTAATCATGCCAAACTACCGACAATTGGGTTTCGGAAAAAACTTCCCGCGGTAATGTCGATGGGTCTATTGCTACTTTTTCTTTGCCCGACAATTGCTTTTTCAGGGCTATGCTTTTGAGCGAAGTTACCGATACTGTTGTGTTCAATTCCTTTAGCGTAGCTATTTCTTTGGGTTGGGGCACAGCACTTACAGCCTGCGGTTGGGGTTGGGTACTGGCGGAAGAGGCAGCTGTTCCTGGAAGGCGAGCAACAGACGGACTGCCGCCCGGTGGTGGCATTATATAGCGTCCATCATTTTTTTTTTATCTCCCTCGAAAGTTATGGAAGCGAGCTGCATCAAGGCAATTTCTACCAATAATCGTTGGTTACGGCTACTTCGGTATTTCAGTTCGCAATCGTTGGCTATTTCGATAGCTTGCATCAAGAAAGGGGTAGTTGCCTGTTGTGATTGTTGTGCGTATTTCTTACGAGTCTCCTCTCCTACTTCCATCAGTGCTATCGTTTTAGGATTTTTGGCAACCAACAAATCTCGGAAATGACTCGCCAAACCCGATATGAAATGCTGGGCATCAAATCCTTGTGCTATAATCCCATTGAATGCGATGAGCAAATCGGGAAGTTTGTTACTGATAATCAAATCGGTAACAGAAAAATAAGTATCATAATCAAGTACATTGAGTATCTCGGAAGTAGCTGTACGGGTGATGTTTTTTCCCGAAAAACTAACCACTCTATCGAAAATTGAAAGCGCATCCCGCATCGCTCCGTCGGCTTTTTGGGCGATAATCTGCAAGGCTTCATCTTCCGCTTCTATGCCTTGCTCTTTCGCTAAATAGTTGAGATACTCACGGATGTCATTAATTGTAATTCGTTTAAAATCAAATATTTGGCAACGAGATAATATCGTAGGGATAATTTTATGTTTTTCGGTGGTAGCCAGGATAAATATCGCATGCTTAGGCGGTTCTTCAAGCGTTTTGAGAAAGGCATTGAAGGCCGCTGTCGACAGCATGTGCACCTCGTCAATGATATACACTTTATATTTGCCTACCTGGGGCGGTATCCGCACTTGGTCTATCAGGTTACGAATGCCGTCCACACTGTTGTTAGATGCCGCATCAAGTTCAAATACATTGAAAGCAAAATCATCATCATCGGTCAAACCCGAAGTTTTCTCATTGATTTTTTTTGCCAAAATACGCGCGCAAGTAGTCTTCCCCACCCCTCTCGGGCCTGTGAATAACAAGGCCTGTGCCAGATGATTGTTATCAATGGCGTTGGTCAGTGTGTCGGTGATGGCTTGTTGTCCTACCACATCTCGGAATGACTGCGGACGGTATTTGCGGGCGGATACTATAAAATGATTCATGTGGCAAATATAAAAGGATTTTTTTGATTAAACAATAAGCGGAATAAAGAAACCCCTACTCTTCACATACTTGCTGCGGCTACGACAAAACTTTATTTTTTTTCGTCCAACCTATTGTGCATTCGGAAATTATGTGTAATTTTGCCACCCAAATCCGTTCAACCTCTGGCGAAAGACGTGAATGTTGCTCTGGAATCAATTAAATATTTTTATACAAAATGGAACCTTTATTAAAGTACGTACAAGACAATTTAGTAGAGAAAAAAGATTTTCCTGAATTTTCGTCAGGTGACACTATCACAGTGTATTACGAAATCAAAGAAGGTGAGAAAAAGCGTACGCAGTTCTTCAAAGGCGTGGTTATCCAACGCAAAGGAAGTGGCGTAACCGAAACATTTACTATCCGCAAAATGTCAGGAACAGTAGGTGTTGAGCGTATTTTCCCTTTCAACTTGCCTGCCCTGCAAAAAATCGAAGTAAACAAGCGTGGTAAAGTAAGACGTGCCCGTATCTATTACTTCCGTGGGCTTAGAGGTAAAAAAGCGAGAATTAAAGAAGTACGCGGCTAACAATAGCACGACTAAAATTTTTTCATCAAAAGCTATCCAGATTCGGATAGCTTTTCTTATTTTTATGCCCTGAAAAACTCATCCGGTTAGTCCGGATACAATTAACAACCTTTGTACGCAATACTTGACATAGAAACTACTGGCGGTAAATATAACGAAGAAGGCATTACCGAAATCGCTATATACCGCTATGACGGTCATGCGATAGTTGACCAATTTATATCACTGATCAATCCCGAACGCCCCATACAGCCGTTTGTCGTCAAACTTACTGGTATCAATAACAACATGTTACGCAATGCTCCTAAATTTTTCGAAGTCGCCAAGCGCATTGTCGAAATTACGGACGGATGCATCATCGTAGCGCACAATGCAAGTTTTGATTACCGCATATTACAGACCGAATTTCGCCGCTTAGGATTTGACTTTCGTCGGACGACGCTCTGCACGGTCGAACTTTCGCAAGAACTCATTCCGGGCAAAGATTCGTATAGCCTTGGCAAATTGGTACGCTCATTGGGAATTCCCGTCAGCGAACGCCATAGAGCCTCGGGCGATGCGTTGGCTACCGTAAAACTTTTTAAATATCTCCTTGAAAAAGACACTAAAAAACAAATCGTCTCCCGCTCCGTAAAGAATGATACGCAGACCCAACTGACCCCAAGATTTATCCGTATCGTAGACGAACTGCCCGAACGGTTGGGCGTGTATTATATGCACGACGAAAATGGAAAAATTATCTACATCGGACGGCATAAAAACATAAAAAGACGCGTCAACCAGCATTTTACATCCACAGGAAAACGCGATAGCAAACTCATCAAACACGTACATGCCGTAACCTACGAAGAAAGCGGTACGGAACTCATCGCTAAACTCAAAAAACAAGAAGAAATCCTCCAGAATAAACCCAAATACAATTTCAAAAAAAATAAAGAAAAAATCAATTATGCACTTACTTATTCCTCTAATAATGAAGAATATGTAAGATTTTCAATCGTTCCTTACGGAAGCCAATATCCGTACATTACCACGTTTGAAAACCTGCACCAAGCACAAAATTTTCTATATCAAATTACGGAAGAATTTTCACTTTGCCCTAAATTCCAAGGGCTGTCAGAAGCTAAAGCCGGGTGTTACAATTCGACTGTCGGAAAATGCTACGGGGCTTGCACCGGCAACGAATTACCCGAAACCTACAACCAACGCGCCAAGCAAGTTATCGAAAAATACGATATTGATATTCAGACAATTGCCCTCATTGACAAAGGCCGTACCATTGATGAAAAAAGTGCTATCCTCATCGAACAGGGGCATGTAAAGGGATACGGATTTTTTACGCTCAATCATCAAATCAATCATCTTGATATATTGCAAAACCTGATGACTCCCCTGAAAAATTCTTCTGCCAACAAATACCTCATACAACAGTATATGCGTACCCATAAGACCGTTCGCATCCAAAAAATAGAAACCCAATCTGTATAAACCCAATTTTAATTCTCATGAAAAAAAATATTTTTTTATTTTTATTTGTTTTTACTGCTTTATTTTCCGTATATCAATACGTGAGCAGTAAAAAATATTTTGCAGAAATCGATAAAAAGAATACGCATTCACAAGAGATATTGCAAGATTCTATCCGCCAATTACTTATCAAAAAAAGCGAATTGCAGTATTTTGACCTTGGCCAAAGTGGTTACGGGTTGGATTATTTTTATGATAAAGGCATCGAAAATCCAATGGAATACATTACAACCCAATTGCTCGAAACCAATACCAAAGGTAATTCGCATCCGCTTATAGGCTACCAGCCTTTGAATAAAAAATTTCAAATCAACAAAATACAAATTCTCAACCACCGTTGGATTGTTTGCGACTTTTCGGATGGTATTTATTGGGGTGAAGTCCTCCTCAGATACGACATTGACGAACAGAAGAACGTTACATTTACTGTGATGGACGAGCTTCTCTATCCCAAGGGAATTGATTAAACGCTGTTGTTAGCCGTTTATTTTACAATAATGTTTATATTGCATAAGTAAAATATAGCAACTGTTTTTATAGAAAAACAAACTAATTTGAATACAAAACTAACTTTCACGTATGAATATTCGCGAACAAATAGAACAGCTCAGAGCTGAACTCAATCGTCATAATTACAGCTATTACGTATTGGATACGCCCAGTATCACGGATTACGAATTCGACCAAAAACT
Organism: Capnocytophaga sp.; assembly: GCA_030538675.1. Classification (GTDB taxonomy): domain Bacteria; phylum Bacteroidota; class Bacteroidia; order Flavobacteriales; family Flavobacteriaceae; genus Capnocytophaga. The sequence continues at coordinate 14,269 of JAUNTM010000020.1, read as the reverse complement.
CAAGCAATTGCAGGTGCTGGAAGCCACACATCCTGAATATGCCGACCCTAACTCACCTACAGTCCGGGTGGGTGGCGGCGTTACCAAGAATTTCATTACCATAGCCCACGAATATCGTATGTACTCGTTGGACAATTCGTATTCCAAAGAAGAACTTGACGAATGGGAAAAGCGCATTATCAAATTGGTAGGAACCGAACACATCGAATTCGTATGCGAACTCAAATACGACGGTGCATCGGTCAATCTGACGTATGAAAACGGTGTGCTTACCCAAGCTACGACTCGTGGCGACGGCTTCCAAGGCGATGAGATTACGGCTAATGTCCGTACCATACGCAGTGTTCCGCTGAAACTTAAAGGCGATTTTCCTGCCAAATTCCACATCCGCGGCGAAATTATCCTCCCAAAAAAAGGCTTTGAGCAAATGAATGCCGAACGTATCGGAGCCGGGGAAGACCCATACATGAACCCCCGCAATACGGCAAGCGGCAGCCTCAAATTACAAGATACTTCGGAAGTAGCCAAGCGTCCGCTGGACTGTCTTTTATATGCATTGGTAGGCAATACGGGCGTTAGCTCGCAGTTTGAGGGATTGCAAAAAGCCCGCGAATGGGGTTTTAAAGTTCCGAGAGAATCCCGCTTGTGCCGCTCAACCGATGAAGTTATGGAATTTATCAATTATTGGGATACGCATCGCCACGATTTGCCTTACGAAACCGATGGCGTAGTAGTAAAAGTCAATAGCATACAACAACAGGAAGAACTCGGCTATACTGCCAAATCGCCCCGTTGGGCTATGGCATATAAGTTCAAAGCCGAACAAGTGTCGACCTTATTGGAAAGCATTTCATACCAAGTCGGGCGTACGGGGGCTATCACGCCTGTTGCCAACCTCTCCCCTGTCCTGCTCGCCGGAACTATCGTAAAGCGGGCTTCACTACACAATGCCGACCAAATACAAAAACTCGACATTCGCGTCGGCGACCAAGTTTTTGTAGAAAAAGGTGGGGAAATCATTCCAAAAATTGTAGGAATCGATTTGGAAAGTCGTCCGAGCAACTCGTCTCCAACAGTATACACCACACATTGTCCCGAATGCGGTACGGAACTTATCCGTAACGAAGGCGAAGCGCAACATTACTGCCCCAATGCCAATAATTGTCCCCCACAGATTACAGGACGCATTCAGCACTTCATTTCTCGAAAAGCCATGGACATCGAAGGATTGGGAGGCGAAACCGTAGAGCTTCTTTTCCGTAAAGGCCTGATAAAAAACTATGCCGATTTGTACGAAATTCGCATTCCACAACTATTACCGTTGGAACGAATGGCTGAAAAAAGTGCCGAAAATATCGTAAAAGGCATCGAAAAATCAAAAGAAATACCTTTTGAAAGGGTACTTTTCGCACTTGGTATCCGCTACGTAGGCGAAACAGTCGCTAAGAAATTAGCAAAACATTATACTTCTATCCAAAACCTGCAAAAAGCTACTTTTGAAGAACTTACCCAAGTGGACGAAATCGGTAATCGGATAGCCGAAAGTATTATCCTTTTCTTTGAAAACAAAGACAATCAACACCTTATCGAAAAATTGCAACACTACGGATTGCAATTTGCCTTATCCGAAGAAAGCCTGAAAAACCAAACTGAAAAATTCAAAGGACTTACCTTTGTCGTTTCGGGTGTATTTTCGATATATTCGAGAGATGAACTCAAAAACCTAATCGAAACCAATGGTGGAAAAGTAGGCTCATCTATCTCATCCAAAACCAATTACATCATCGCAGGCGATACTATGGGGCCCAGCAAAAAAGAGAAAGCTGAAAAACTTGGCGTCCCTATGATTAGCGAAACAGATTTCCAAGAAATGCTATCGTAATATTGCAGAACGGAATATGTATACATAAAAAAGGGATGACAATTAATAGCCATCCCTTTTTTATGTAAGATACGTTTTGAAGCTCTATTCTTCTACCGCACCTTCACGAGTGATGTATGTAATTTTCAAAGCATTGACATCTCTCAATTGCTCTTTTACATCACTAATTACTCCCATATTTGTTTCGGAATCTACTTTGAGAGCTGTGATAAAAATATCTCTCAACTCCTCACGCAGTCCGTCTTTGTATTGCAATACAAAAGGGGCAACTTCCGATACTTCAGCAAATTTGTCATTAACCTGAATCTTGGCGTTTGTACCGTATTTGTCTTGGAACTTAGGAACTGGCTTCCCTGCAAATATGTACATAACAGGGTCTTTCTTGTCCAAGCGTTGTACTTGGTCGGCAGAAGGAACCTTGTTCATTACCATCAACTCACTGTCTTTCATTTCGGTAACCGTCATGAAGAAGAACAGTAGCATGAATACGATATCAGGTAAAGATGCCGTAGATACTGGTGGTAATTCACCACTTTTCTTTTTATTGAATTTTGGCATTTTAGTTCTGAGTTTTAATTTTTCTTAGGTTCTACTTCGATGAGTTTTCGAGGGAAAAGCTCTTGAAGTTTTTCTATTTTCGGTTTCAACTCGTCTTTACGATTCCTTGGGGTACGTGCTGCGTTGTACTCGGCATCCATCTCCCTGTACGATACTTCGTTGGGGAACAGACGCTGACGTTCGCGTTCACGTAGCTCATTGTAGGCAGCGATAAGTTCATTCTGCACAGCAATGTAAGTATGGTAAGACGTTTCACGGTCGTTACGCAACGATATTACAGCTTTGTCAGGATTTTCTGACGATTCTACTTTTTTAGCACCTTGGCAATGCTCGCATGTGCCATCAGCACCATTGTCCAAAAATTCGATCGCTGTTTTGCGTACGTCCTTGATATCCATTATTTGATTGTCCACCAATAATTGATTGTTCTTGTTAACGACCACTTGCAGAACGTTACGTTCTTTTACAGGTGGCGGTGGCGTTGTTTGGTCAATTTTGGGTGGCAATTTGGTCATGATGCCTGAATTGGTTTCGATTGTCGTTGTTACCAAAAAGAATATCAACAACAAGAACGCAATGTCAGCCATCGAACCGGCGTTTACTTCGGGTATTGCTCTTCTTGACATAGTCTGTTCTTTATGATTTTACCAATGCACTCTTGACACCTGAGAGAATCATCAGCCCCGTAGCAATAGCTCCCAAGATGAAGAAAGCCGTAATACCGGTGCCGACCCACTTCTCAGTAGCATTCTCGCCCGATGCCAATGCATATGAAATGGCGATGATGGCAACGAAAACGCCTGTGTAAAGCAGTGTCTTTTTCATTTTTTGTGGCGATGAAAGCAGGTTCATCAGCCCATATGCCAACACAGCGATTACCGCCAAAGCCAGCAAGATATAAGATATGTAGAACAACAACATCGTATACGGGTCGATATCAGAGTATACAAGTCCTCCGAACAATACGACAGCTACCGCACCCAGCGCTATTGCAGCATATTTAGATATTTTATACATAACTATTATGTGTTAAATCGTTGGGGAAATTATTTTTTGTATTTTGAAAGAATATCAATCAATGTGATAGAAGCATCTTCCATGTCATTAACAATAGCATCAATCTTAGCGATGATGTAGTTGTAGAATACTTGCAGGATAATTGCAACGATAAGACCAAATACGGTTGTCAAAAGGGCTACTTTAATATCACCTGCGATAAGTGAAGCATCCAGACCACCGGCAGCACTAATCTTGTCAAAAGCCAAAATCATCCCGATTACCGTACCCATGAACCCGAGCATCGGCGCTGTGGCAATAAAGAGTGAAATCCACGATACGTTTTTCTCCAATTGTCCCATTTGTACACCACCGTAAGCGACAACTGACTTCTCAGCCATCTCGATACCTTCACTGCTTCTTTCCAATCCTTGATAGAAAATAGAAGCAACAGGCCCTTTGGTGTTACGGCACACTTCTTTGGCGGCTTCAATACCTCCCGAATTGAGTGCTTCTTCTACATCAGCGGCGAGTTTTTTGCTATTGGTGGTTGCCATATTAAGGAAGATGATTCTTTCGATGGCTACCGCCAATCCCAAAATCAAACACAATAATACAACGCCCATAAACTCAGGGCCACCCTCAATAAAACGCTGTTTGAGCATTTGGTTAAATCCTTGCGAATCCTGAGCAGCTACAGTAGCTACATTAAGAACCAACATTGCTAGAACTACTAGCTTTGAATACATTTTTTTCATGTCTAATTTTTTTAATTTGTTAGTTAATTAGGGGTTAAATATACAACTTTTTTTTGAACTTAAAGCAGAGAGGAAGGGATTCGAACCCTCGATACGCTTTTGGCGTATACACACTTTCCAGGCGTGCGCCTTCGACCACTCGGCCACCTCTCTTCTTACAGCATGCCAAATAACGAAATTTTTTTCTATTGAGAAAAAAAAATGACAACTTTTTTATCCTATTTCTCCTCGAATATTTGCTTCGAAATTGGTTTTGAACATGTTACGTGAAATATTTTTTTTCAACAAATACATCAATTTGGTTATTGCAGCTTCGGTTGTAATGTCTTTTCCGTTGATAACTCCAATTTTTTCCCAATAGTTACCCGCTTCGTATTTGCCCGGAATGACGCTTCCTCCAGAACATTGTGTTACATTTACCACAAAAATATTATTTTCTATAGCTTTTTTTAAACAATCCAGGAACCATGCCGATGTGGGGATGTTCCCCGAGCCGTAAGTTTCTAATACTACGGCTTTTAGATTGGGGATTGAGAAAAATCCGCTGAGTGTTACCTCATTGATGCCGGGAAAAATCTTTAAAATAGCCACATCGGTTTCCATTTCTTTGTGTATCTGAAATGGTGCTGAGGACGTATTTTTTAGCAAATTTTCTTTTAATACTTTTAGATGAACGCCACTTTCTGCCAAAATCGGATAATTCATCGATACAAAGGCTTGAAATTGCTCTGCATTTATCTTCGTAGTACGATTTCCGCGATACAATTTGTATTCGAAATAGAGGCAAACTTCCATAATTACAGGTTTTCCGTCTTCTTTCAAGGCAGCTAACTGTATAGAGGTGATGAGATTTTCTTTGGCATCGGTACGCAAATCGCCTATCGGAAGTTGCGACCCCGTAAAAATAACAGGTTTATCGAGATTTTCCAGCATAAAACTCAATGCCGATGCCGAATAGCTCATCGTATCGCTGCCGTGAAGCACCACAAAGCCGTCATATTCACCATAATTAGTATATATGGCGTCGGCTAGTTGCCGCCAATGGTTAGGATTCATGTCCGATGAATCAATGGCTTTGTCAAACGACACCGAATGAATCGTACAGTCCAAATGTGAGAGTTCGGGAATTCGTTGGTGTATGTGTTCGAACTCAAAAGCCCGCAAAGTGCCTGTCTGGTAGTCTTTCATCATCCCGATAGTACCACCGGTATAGATGAGTAATATTTTAGAATCGACTGTCTGCATCGTCTACTTCATTTTATTTTTGACGGGATTGGCGTACATTTCAAGGAATTTTTCTTTAGAAATTTCATCTCCGCTTTTGTTGCGGTTGCTCAATCGGCGTTCAAATTGCCGTAATTCTTTTTCGCTGTATTGGTCTGCATGGAGAGCCGTCTGGTTGAGCATGTCATAGGCGATGTAATTGGTTGGAAACAAACGAAATTGCTTGTGAATACGCTCATCGAGCAATTCGGCAACTGCCTGCAACTGTTTGTTGATGTGTGCGTTTTCGCTTTCTATTGCATCCAATTCTTCATCCAGCGGTTTGCTTACCGAAACATGCACTCTTCCTTTCTGCCCGACCAATCCTTGTATAATATTTTCAAAATCTTCTTTTTTTGATTTTATATATTCCACGCCGTAGTGTTGTGCCATTATGGCAGGCATTTTCATCATGTCGGTAGGGTCGAATTCGTATGAAACAGCCATTGGTACGACAGATAGTTTTTTGAGATATTGCAAAGGCGTTATCCCCGAAGGTGTCGCGAGTGTAAGCATTTTCAGCACGCCTTGCTGGGTACGGTCATCGCCATTTTTGGTGCGTCCTTCACGTTGGGCTATCCATACCGAACGATTATTTTGCGTGATACTATAATATATGTATTCGGATACGATACCCGAGCGCTCCAATGATTCTCTCAGCGGTAACCCTCGGTGAATAATAAAATTACGGTTGAGCATCGCTAAGGCTTTTAAGAATTTTTTCCGGACGAGATTATCGCCAATTGCCGAAGCCGTCATTCGCAAATGATGGTCGTGCAGTGCTACATTCAAAAGCGATGTATCGAGAATAATATCACGATGGTTGGAAATAAATAAGTATGATTTTTCGGGTCTGAGATGTTCAAATCCGTCGGTGGTAAAATCCTGCATTGTTCTCCCGATAGCTTTTTTGACCACTTGGTACATGATTTTGGTCTGAAAATCAACTACACTTTGGCAGGCTAACAGCTTTTCCATTCGCTCCTGTACGGTCAATTCAGGAAAACCATAGAGTAACATGGCCTGCATCAGGTCATGCGTTTTGAATTGGTCGAGTACTTCCGAGACCTCGCTATCGTGGTACGGACGGATGGATTTGAAATAGTCCAAAATAAATTATTGTTTGGTTTACAAGGAACAAAAAAACAAATTTTTTTCCATAAAATCACTATCAAATACCGAAAATTTCTTTCGAATTATGTGTTGTAACCTTCGCTATGGCTTCCGCCGGAAGGCTGTAAATATCAGATAATTTGTACAACACCTCTGTTATATAAGCACTTTCGTTGCGTTTTCCCCGATAGGGAACCGGGGCGAGATAAGGCGAATCGGTCTCCAAGACGATGTGCTTTAGGTCTATCTTTTTTAAAAACGTATCAATTTTTCCGCTTTTGAAGGTTACGACACCGCCAATTCCTAAATGCAAATTATAACGTATCGCTTTTTCGGCTTGCTTTTCATCTCCCGAAAAACAGTGGAAAATTCCGCGAAGCCCCTCCCCTTTTTCGCTTTCCAATACTTCAAAAACTTCGTCAAAGGCATCACGGCAATGGATAACTATCGGCAAATCGTACTGCCTGGCGAGCCGGATTTGTTGTGAAAAGGCTTCTTGTTGCGCTTTCAAAAAAGTCTTATCCCAATACAAATCAATGCCCGTTTCGCCAACCGCATAAAATCGTCGCTGTGCCAATAATTGTGCTACGTGTGCGAGTTCATCTCTGTAATTTTCTTTGACACTCGTAGGATGCAATCCTGCCATGAGAAAGATATTTTCAGGAAATAAACGTTCCAAATCCAACATCCGTTCGGTGTAACCCGAATCAATCGCGGGAATGAAAAAACGGCTGACGCCCGATGCCAACGCCCGCTCTATCATCTGCCGGCGGTCATTGTCAAACGCTTCACTGTATAAATGTGTGTGTGTATCGGTGAGTATCATTTCAACAAAAAAGTTTATATTTGCACCTTGCAAAAATAAAACTTTTAATTGGAAAATGTGTTCATCCCCATGAACAATCTCTCTTTCACTCTCTATGCTCACACTCAAAAAACTACTGTCATTACAAGGGTATACCGCTATCGGATTGACTCCGACCGCAACCAATCATTTTGAAATCAATGCCACGCTCAACGGCATCGAGGGGCGGTTTATTCTCGATACGGGGGCTTCCAATACCTGCCTCGGACTGGATAGTATCGAACATTTCGGGCTTAAAACAGAATTTTCGGAAATAAAAGCAGCCGGGGCGGGTTCGAGCGAAATGGAAACTCAAATTTCTAAAAAAAACCAATTGGAAATTGGGACTTGGAAAATCAAAAAAGTAGCGTTGGTTCTTTTTGACCTTACGCATGTAAATCACGCACTGACGATGCACAACGCGCTGCCGGTTCACGGCATCATCGGGGCGGACGTTCTCAAACGAGGAAAAGCTATCATCGATTATCCTAAAAAAAGGCTTTATCTGAAGTAAGAAATCCGTTTTTTTGCCCCCAGCTGACGATTGTATTTTCAGTTGACTACAACTCGTAGCCAACACACTTCCTCATTTTTCAAATAAATTCTATTTCGTCTAAGCATGCGTTAAAATTTTTGAAATATTTATTTCCATAAGCGGAATATTTGTCTTGCCATGTACTTCTAAAATAAGGTGAGTTCGATGTAATAAGTTATTGGATATTAGCATCATATTTTCGTGGAAGCCCTCACCCCCAGCCCCTCTCCTTTGGAAATCGAAGATTCATCGAAACCAAAATCTAAAATAATACAAATGAGATATAGAGGCTGGGAATGAGGGAATTAAAGTGTTGATTTACAATGTTTTCTTATATCGAACTCACGCTAAAACAAGGTGAGACTGATATACTTTCATCACATTTTTATGTAAAAAATCCAAATAGTACAAAAAAAAATTATATCTTGCTCCCATTATAATTCCTTTAACGTATGCCATACCGTAATTATTATATTCTTCGTATTTGGATTTTTCTCGTGGGCAGGCTTTTCGCAATCGTCTGTCATTAGCGGGCAAGTTACTGACAACCAAGAAAACATACCGCTTCCTTTTGCCGATATTTTACTGTATCTTCCCGATAAACCATCGCCGGTGGCAACTACGATTTCCGACGAAAACGGATATTTTGAGATAGAAACCGCCGGATATGGCACGTACACGGTAAAAATCAATTATCTGGGATACGAACCCTTTTCTAAAGAAATAACGCCCGACCGTCCGGCATACGCACTCGGGATAATTGCTCTTTTGCCTGACAGCCAAACCCTTAGCGAAGTAATCGTGGAAGGAAGCAGACAGGCATTTACCTATGGCGTTGACCGCAAAACGGTATTGGCTTCCGCCTTTCCCGAAGCTGCCAATGCGATGGATTTGCTCATCAGCGTACCCTCGCTTCAAGTCAGCGTGGACGGTAAACTTACGTATCGCGACAGTGGCACGTTCAAAGTTTTCATCAACGGCATTGCGGTCAAAAACGGTGAGGAACGCCTACGCACGCTCGATGCTTCGCAAATCGACAAAATCGACATCATTACCAATCCGTCGGCACGGTACACCGCCGAAGGCACGGCAGGCATCATACGCGTTCTGCTGAAAAAGAACAAACTCCAAGGCTATAACATTGGTACTCAAGCCGACATCAACACGCTGGGCGGCTATTCCGCAAGCTATTCGATAGACAAAAAAGGTGAAAAAAGTGGTTGGCATACCAGCGGAAACTATCAGAATACCACTAATTCCAGTGAATCTAACGGATACATTATCAACACGATACGCAACAGTACGCACACGCTCGAAGCCGTACAACCAACCAACGACAAACCTAAATTTGTTGCCTATAATCAGTTTGATTTTGGTTTTAATTATGACATCAGCCCGAAAGACCTCATCGATTTTTCGTTTTACATCAACTTGTTTCCTAACAAAGAAAGCATAAAATCGTACCGCCACACTACCGAACGCACATTCGACTTGAACGGAAACGAAATAGGACGAAATGTATTCAACCTCACGGACGAATATCAATTCAAATACCAACAGCTGGGTGGAAATATCGACTATACACATCATTTTAATCAGGATAAAACACACTTAATCAACATCTTATTCAATTATGGTGTGCATATCCGCAGTAGCGATGATTTTACGAAACAGTCTATTTACGGTTTCGGAACTTCGGAAGTGTTTGGCAATGCTTCTTCCGAAAAAAACGAAATCTATTCGGAAACGACTGTACATTACCAGCTTCCGCTCAACGAAAATACCTCTGTTGAAATCGGGACGAATATTGAGACCGACAACATTCCGGAAATCACGACCAATAGCGGTTTTTTCAACGGAAATACCATTGAAACCACAATACCGGGCATTCCGGGCAACCAGAATATCGGCTTCAAACAGAACGTATATGCCGCTTATGCAACGTTTGAGAGTTCGTGGAGGCGGTTGGACTACAAGCTCGGGCTGCGTGCCGAAATGACCGACCGAGCCATCAATTACCGCTATGAAATTGCCTCCACACCGCATTACGACCCTTTCAAAGCCCGGTTTACCGATTGGTTTCCTACCTTGCATTTACTCTATAATATTACTGACAACCAGCAAGTTACTTTAAGTTATTCACGGCGGATAGAACGCCCGAATTATTGGCATCTCGTGCCTGCTTTAGTGATGTACGACCGCTACCAATACAGTACGGGCAACAGCCGGCTGACACCGATGTACATTAATGCTTATGAAATGGGATACCGCAAATCGTGGGGGAAAAATTTTGTTTCTATGGAAGTATTTGCCCGCAACCGCAGGGATATATTCCAATCTTTTTACCGGAATTATCAAGATAATGTACTGATTATCAATCGGGAAAATATAGGAAATTCGTGGTCGGCCGGAGCGGAATGGATGACCGGTTGGGACCCGGCGGCTTGGTGGCACACAAACCTCTCCGTCACGGCTTATTACTTCAACCTCCGTGCCGATGTGGGCGGACAACCGTCGTCCGTTACCCAATGGCAATACAACGGCAAGTGGAATCATCGCTTCCGGCTCGGCAACGGCTGGACGACACGGTGGAATATGACTTACCAATCTGCCACAGAAGGGCTGCAACTGAAAACGAAAAGTTACGTCAATCTCACGGGGTCTGTTACCAAAAGCATTCGGGACAACCGCTGGCAGTTCAGCGTTTCGGGGTGGAATATCCTAAACACCTACACGCTGTACAAAGAGCGGCAAGACGAAGGTTTCCGTACCGTATTGGAACAAAAAATGAAACCTTTCTACTCGTTTCGGGTTGTATATACGCTTGATAACCAGAAGTAAACTACTCCGGAAGCTGCGTGTCGTGGAAGGCTTTGTACGCACCGTTTTTGTCCAATAACCGGTCGTGCGTACCGATTTCGGCAATGCGTCCGTTTTCGAGCATAATAATCATATCGGCGTTCTTGGCGGCAGATACGCGGTGGCTGACGATGACGGTGGTTTTTCCTTTGGCGATTTGGGCAAGGTTACTCAGAATTTTTTCCTCCGTATCGGTATCGACTGCCGAAAGACAATCGTCAAAAAGATAGATTTCGGCCTCTTTAATCAATGCTCTGGCGATAGAAATCCGTTGTTTTTGTCCGCCGCTGAGCGATACGCCCCGTTCGCCGAGTACAGCATCGTATTTTTTTGAAAATTCCTCTATATTATGGTCTACAACTGCTTTTTTGGCGGCTTCGACCACCTGCTCAAAAGTGGCGTCTTCATTTCCGAAAAGGATGTTGTTCTTAATCGTATCCGAGAACAAAAACGATTCTTGTGGCACTACCGATATTGATTTTCGTAAATTACTAATATTCAATTCTTTGATAGGTTTTTCATCAATAAACACCGTTCCTGATGTGGTATCGTACATACGGGTAATGAGGTCGAGAATGGTAGATTTGCCACTTCCCGTCTTCCCGATAATAGCGACTTGCGTTCCTTTTTTTATCTCAAATGACACGTTTTTCAACGCTTCGATTTGGGTATCTTCATACGTAAAACTCACATTGTCAAAGCGGATATTTCCGATAATGGGGGTTGCATCATCGGGGGCAGGATTGGTAATAGCAGGTACTTGAGCGAGAAATTCGTTGATGCGTTTTTGTGAGGCTTCGGCTTGCTGTACGATAGAGCTTACCCACCCTACCGTTGCTACCGGCCAAGTGAGCATCATCACGTAAATACTGAATTTGACAATCACCCCCACCAATTCTATTTCGCCATCATAATATAATTTGCCTCCCATAAATATTACGAAAATCATACTCAAGCCTATCATTAATATCATAGCCGGGAAGAAAATGGCTTGTATTTTTGCCAATTTTATATTTTTTTGCCGTCCTTCTTCTGCTAAAACATCCAATTCTTTACTGATGCGATTTTCATCGGCATAGGCTTTTATGACGCCTATCCCTGAAAATGTTTCTTGTGAAAATGTAGATAATTCCGAAAGAAATTGTTGTACGACAAGCGTCTCTTTATGGATTTTTTTGCTTACAAAATATATCAACGCAGAAAGTATCGGCAGAGGAATGAGGGTATAAATAGATAATTTAACTGACGTATAAAACATTAGCGGTACGACACAAGCGAAAAGCGTAATGGTTTGTACGCTGTACATAATGGCAGGGCCTGCGTACATTCGTACTTTTCCTACGTCTTCACTGATGCGGTTCATGAGGTCGCCTGTACGATTGCGTTTGTAGAAATTGGTCGACATTTGTTCGTATTTGACAAAAATTTCATTTTTTAAATCAAATTCGATGTATCGGGAAACGTTGATAACCAACTGCCGCATAAAAAACGTAAATACCGCCGAAAGCAACGTAGCCCCTATGATAATCAGCACATAACGAAGTAATATGGATTTGATGACATCGGCATCTTTGTCCGTCTGTTGCGAATATTGTTCAATAGCGGTTATCGAATTTTGCACGTACTCGGGCATCACCAATGAAAATATCCTCGCTATGATAGTAATCACAATTCCTAATATCAAATGATACCGATATTTGTAAAAATATTTGCGTATATGACGTAAATTCTGCATAATCGTTGTGAAAAATGAATGTGCAAAGATACGTTTTTAATTTGGGAATTTGAAAATGAGTAAGCAATTCATTCTCAAATTCCCATATATCCAAAATTAACCTCATCCATCCGAAGGTTCTAACTCAAATATTTCATTTACATTTTTGTTAAATACTCGAGCTATTTTCAAAGCTAATACAGTGGAGGGAATATATTTACCAAGTTCCAACGCATTGATAGTTTGTCGGCTAACTTTCACTTTTTCAGCCAATTCTGCCTGAGTAATATTTGCAATGGCACGTTCTATTTTTATTTTATTTTTCATTTTTCACATTTTTTAATTCTTTACATCGTTTTCTTTATAATAACGATGTAGCATCCAGCGAAAACGAATGATATAAAATAACAAATTGGATATCATTCCAAACATCATCACATATAAAAATGTAAATTCGTAGAAAAACAAATAGAAAAATAAAAGCAATCCATAATTAAAAAATAACGCCCAAGCCAAGCTATCCGAACGTATTTTTTGAATCATTTCGTCTTCTATTTTTTCTTTTGAAAAAGCGAAAATAATACCGCTAACGACAAGAATGGAAAACAGAATTTCGTCTAAAATCCCATTTCGGATAATCGAAAAAAGATGTGTCCCTGACAAACCTTCACCAATAAAAAGCCCTGATGCCCACAAACCAGTACCTTCGGAAGTAATAGCAAACACAGGCACTTCGGGATTAACAGGCGAAAACAAATCGCTGTCATAACACCATACGGACATCAATAAAAAACTGATTCCGAAAACAATCCCGCTGACTCTTTTGAATCGGTACGGAAACATATAAGTACTAAACATAATTTATAGGTTTAAAATTATGCTACAAATGTAAAATAAAAATTTCTATTTGACAAATAAACTTTACATTATGTAAGATTCTTTTTTCTTTACAGAAATTATTTTTAGTAAATGTATTGAAAATCTACCATTGTATTTCGTCCTTTCCGATGGATTTCAAATATCCATTTGCTTTGCTAAAGTGTTTATTACCAAACCAATACCCTCTGTTGGCACTTAGTGGCGACGGATGTCCTGAAGTGAGAATGCAATGTTTTCCGGGGTCGATGAGTTTGGTCTTATTTTTGGCAAAACCGCCCCAAAGCAGAAAAACGACCTTTTCATTTTGGTCTGAAATACGCTTGATAACGGCATCGGTAAAAGTTTCCCAGCCTTGGTTTTGGTGGCTTCCGGCTTGGTGGGCACGCACGGTGAGGGTTGCATTGAGCAACAGCACGCCTTGGTCAGCCCAACGTTCCAAATTACCGCTTTGCGGATACGGAATGCCCAAATCCTGCTCTATTTCTTTAAAAATATTGACAAGCGACGGCGGATGTGCCATACCGTCATTGACCGAAAAACACAATCCGTTCGCCTGACCTTCGCCATGGTACGGATCTTGCCCGATGACAACAACTTTCACGGCATCAAACGGACAACGGTCAAACGCCGCAAAAAGCTGGTTTCCTTTCGGATAGCATACGCCCGAAGCATATTCTTGACGGACAAAATCCGTCAGTTTTACAAAATACGGTTTTTCAAATTCGTCCGCCAAAAGCGTTTTCCAAGAAGGGTGTAGTTTCATAGGGTAGGTTTTAGGGGTTAGGGGTTAGCCAAATAGCCAATAGCCATTAGCCAATCAAACCATTTCAAACGGCAAAGCCAATCAAATAATATCAAATCTTCAAAT
>JAUNTM010000142.1 GCA_030538675.1 Capnocytophaga sp. | reverse complement strand
TCAAAATTATTTTTGTATATTTGTGACATTCGATAATCAGAAAAAACATGTAAAAGACATTTAAAAAACATATTTGAAACAAAATTGCATTGCGCTAATTGACCTGTAAGTGAAAAGTCCAAAAATTTCAAGTACAACGGGGAGGATTAGACAATTGCTCATGCCAAAAGCGTGGGCTTTTGCTATACTTCGTTGTACAGGGCTTGGACTCCCTCACTTATGAGTAGGCAGAAGCCCTTTTTTTATGGGGTTTTGGGAATGAAACCAATGCAAAAAACCAAAATCCGATGAAAAACTATTATTACCTCTATTACATAAATTCTTCTTAAGCAGAAATTATTTTTTAATTTTTTAGGAAATAATAACTTTAAAACCATCTCGCTATGCTTAAGAAAATTTTAAAATCTACTCAAAAAGAAGAAACTTCTCCTACAGAAAAACCTGACAAAGCATCTTTTCTCAGTTCTATTTCTGGCAAAACCAAAGACATGTTCAAAGCAACGTCAAGCTCAATTGCCAACGGTGCAGGCGAAGCTTTCGACAAAGATTCTTTGATGGACAGTGCTGCCGAATATGTCCAAAATCTGGCGAAAAAAGGATTGGAAGACAATACTCCAAAAAGCGAAACTAATTAAATATATATACTTATGAAACAGTTATTTAACAAGATTGTTGACACATTCACTTCAGCTGATTTTGAAGTAAAAAGTACCATGAAAGTAACCGAACTGACCAAACACTTTAAAGCCAATTTCGGGCTTTCATTACGGGTCTACAAAGGGAAACAAATTGCTTCCGATGGGCGTATGACACTCAAAACATTGGACAAAAGAGTTACGCAAACCGCCGTAAACTTTGATTCCGACAAAATGAAAATCAGGGCGACACAAACCGTTGGCGAAGTGGAGCAAATGTTTTTGGACAACCTTGGAATTGTCGTGCAAATAGCAGATCTAGAAAACAAAAAACTAATTAACAACGCCCTTACGCTCGGTGATGCAAGACGGGCAAAAGCATAAAAAACATATTAACTTCAAATTATTATAAAAATGGCAGATTTAGTGATTTCAGGAAAAGTGAAGATAAAAACCTTGAAAGCAAATTTCAAAAAAGAATTCGGCTCAACACTGAGAGTTTACAACGGGCAGCGCTTTGCCGACGATGATGCTACGCTGGCTTCTATCCGCAAGGGAAATGCTAAAGGCGGAGAAGTGAAAATCAACGGAAAAATGCTGGTCGGCAATTTCGAAAAAAAAGATTTTGGAAGAAATTGGAATTAAAGTACAAGTTGCTTCGCCCGACGATTCCAAACTTTCAGATGACAGTGTAACACTCACGGCATCAGGCAGATAATTATTTTTAAAAACTGACGGAATCGTTTTGATTTCCGTCAGTTTTATTCATTTAAAACAAATGCTATGGGATTTTTCAATTCATTAAAAAGACAATTAGGGAGAGATACAGGCAGGGCGATTTCCAACTTTGTTTTCAAAGACAGACACGTTACCAAATACCAAAGGGTGCCCTACAATAAATCCGAAAGAAGTACTTATGGAGAGCAAAAGCAGCAACCGACATTCGTACAACGCTTTTTTTCAGAAGAAAAGCAAGTCGATTTTCAAAAAGAAGTAGATAAAATCATTTCTCTGAAATTTTCACAAAAAAAAGAAAGCATTGTGGAAGTTTTAAGCCAGATAACATTATTACTCCATTCGAATTCATTAACTGACATTCTTGACGAAAATGAAAATAAACGATATTCGGAAATTCTGCTTAAAAAATATGAGCATGCATTATTGGCATTGAAAGCAAACCACCCAAAAGCGGTGGAACTTCCCGCTTTTGAAGCACAATACAAAAAAAGTAAACGGAAAGTCCTGCTTCGGAATTACGGATATTATATTTTACTCGTCATTCTCATAACTTTTTTAGGCATAATGGCTTCTATGGAGAACTAAATAACAAAAAATATACAATAATGAGCAAAGAGACATACAAAAAACGAATTGAAGATTACCGAAAAAAAATGGTGTCGCTACGGGCAAACGTCGACAAACTGAAAGAAGAAAAGAAAAAACGCATCGAAGTCATCACGAGGCAGATAAAAAATACCACTTCCAAAAACAGCAAAGAAACATACCGGAAAAACAAAATCAGCACTTCGGCAAAGTATGACCGCGATATAGAGTCCGTTAAAAAGAAAATTGAAGCACTCAAAAAAGATATCGACAAGATAAGAAAATTATTAGCCAATGTAAAATAAAGAACAGGAAAAACAACCTAACATTTTCATAGTAATTTTACTGCTGTCATTGCTAACTGTTGCGTCCGTTTTTATAGAATTAGATGGTAAAAGCGATTTCTCTATATTTAGATTTTTCAAACGAATTTTCTCACGGATATTTTGACAGCTGAAGTATCATGTTTTTTTTCTGAAAAATAGAAAAAGGAAGTGTAAAAAATTCCGTACTTTTGCTTGCTAATGCAACAATTTTATGGAAGAAAATTACCAAATATTCGGAATCAGAGCCGTGATGGAAGCCCTGCGATCGGGCAAGACGATTGACAAAGTTTTTATTCAGAAAGGATTGCAAGGCTCTCTGGTTCAAGAGCTTGAAGATATTTTACAAAAAGAACAGACCGTCCGCCAATACGTTCCTGTGGAAAAACTCAATCGGCTGACCCGCAAAAACCACCAAGGCGTGGTGGCACAGCTTTCGCCTGTGGAATACGCTGATTTTGAGCAGTTAGTGGTGTCGGCAACTGAAAGCGGAAGAACGCCGTTATTCCTCATTCTCGACCATCTGTCGGATGTGCGAAATTTCGGAGCGATTATCCGCAGTGCCGAGTGTACGGGCGTTTCGGGCATCATCATCCCCCGAAAGGGAAGCGTATCGGTAACCGCCGATGCCGTCAAAACTTCGGCTGGAGCGGCGTTCCGAGTGCCTGTCTGCAAGGTCGAAAATCTCAAAGACACCATTTTATATTTGCAAGGAAGCGGCATCAAAGTCCTCGCTGCCACCGAAAAAACCGACCAACTCATCTACGACACCCCGATGACCGAACCGCTCGCTATCATTATGGGAGCAGAAGATACGGGCATTCATCCGTCGCTTCTGAAAATGGCAGACGATAAAGCCAAATTGCCGATGTACGGCAGTACAGGCTCGCTCAACGTTTCGGTGGCGTGTGCATTATTTTTATACGAAGCGATGCGGCAACGCACTTCTTAAATCTATCGTAAAAAATGAAAAAAACAATAAAAACAGGATTAGCGGCTTTCGGCTCAAGCGGAAAACTTTTTCACGCCCCTTTTTTAGAAAAACACCCCGGATTTGAACTTTCGGCAATCGTGGAGCGGCACAAAAACGATTCACGGTCGCTTTATCCGCAATCGAAATTATACCGGTCGTTCGACGAACTTATTAATGATGCTGAAATTGAGCTTATCGTGGTCAATACGCCGGTGCAAACACATTTTGAGTACGCCGAAAAAGCACTTTTGAAAGGCAAAAACGTCATCGTTGAAAAGCCGTTTACTGTCAATGCCCGACAAGCGGAAATGCTTAACGAACTCGCTGAAAAACAAAAAGTTAGTCTTATTATTTATCAAAACAGACGGTGGGATGGCGATTTTTTAAAAGTACGTGAAATCATTGAAACCGGACAGCTCGGTACGGTCAAGGAGGCCGATATTCAGTTTTATCGCTACCGCACCGAAATCAGTCCGAAATCGCACAAAGAAGACCCGATTGAAGGAGCGGGCATTCTGCACGATTTGGGGGCGCACATCATCGACCAAGCGGTACAATTGTTCGGATTTCCGCAACGGATTTTTGCCGATTTGGGGAAATTCCGCAAAGGAACACAAGCAAATGACTATTTTGAAATTATCTTGTTCTATAACAATGAATTACGGGTTCGGTTGCGGGCTTCAATGATTGCCCGGGAGCATTCCGTCGGCTATATTATTCACGGCGAAAACGGAAGTTTTACCCAAAACCGAATGGACAGCCAAGAGCCGGAATTGCTCGCCGGAACGCTTCCCGATATTCATCATTGGGCTTCCGAAATCACCACATCCAACGGCTTGCTGACGACCGAAATTTCCACCAAAACCATCGCCCAAAACGGCAATTACATGGCGTTTTACGAAGCTGTTTTTCAGCATCTTATAAACAACAAACCTAATCCTGTGCCAGCCACGCAAGCCGTACAAACAATGCGGATTATTGATGCAGCACAGCAAAGTTACGCCGAACAGCGAGTGATACCCAACGTTTGCGCGTTGGGTTGAAATGAGCCAGCCTTTTAGGCTTAAAAAATACAAAATCCGTCATGTTACAGCCCTGAAAGGGCGGCTTATTTCAGCCCGTTGTGAAACATCGGGAAAATTTGTAGATTTATTTCGTTCGACGTTTGATATTGTTCGACATGATTTGATACCCAACGTTTGCGCGTTGGGTTGAAATGAGCCAGCCTTTCAGGCTTGA
>JAUNTM010000141.1 GCA_030538675.1 Capnocytophaga sp. | reverse complement strand
ATATAAATTAACGTGAGCTCGATGTAAGAAAACATTGTAAATCAACGCTTTAATTCCCTCACCCCCAACCCCTCTCCTTTGGAGAGGGGAGAAAAAGCTCAATGCTATCCGAGTGGCTCCCCTCTCCCTTATGTGAGCGAAAGCGAGGAAGTGTTAGGGGTTGGGGTGAGGGCTCCTGCGAAAATAAAATACTAATATTCAACAACTTGTTACATCGAACTCACGTCAATTGAAAGCATTGGAAAACGGCAAAATCTTATCGTTTGTGTTTTGTGGCGAGATGCTTGCGTACCCGGCTAAGACTTTCGGGAGCAATCCCCAGATACGAAGCGACCATAATCTGTGGCACGCGGAGCATGATGTCGGGATAGGTTTTGATGAAATCCAGATAGCGTTCTTCGGCAGTGGCAGCGAGCAACATATTGACCCGCTTTTGATAACTACGGATATTATTGTGAAGCAAACGCAGCAAAAACGGATATATCGCAGGGTCTTCCTTGGCGATTTCCTCAACAACGGTTTCTTTGAACGCAAACGCTTCGGTATCTTCAATCGCTTGGATATGATACCGGGCAGGAAGGTCGAAAAATACGCTCTCGCGGTCGGAAAGTATCCAATTCTCGGGAGCGAAACTCAAAATATGTTCCTTCCCATTGCTGTCAATGGAGTACTGCTTGAGCAAGCCTTTTTCTACAAAAAACGAATGCTGGCAGCGTTCGCCCGGCGTGAGCAACATCTCACCCTTACGGAAATGCCGGATTTGACAGTTATCAAGAATCGTCTCCAATGCCTTTTCGGCAATATCAATATTGGACGTAAGGAATATTTTGAAAGAAGTTTGCTGCATGCGTATGTTTTCTTTTTTTCAAAGATATAAAAAACATATTGCAATTCTCAATTAATTTTCTTCCGCAGGGCTTTTGGTTCGTAAAAACACGTAAAAGAATATATAGACATAACAGGCTATTAAAGTCAAAAATGCAATCCCGAACCCCACGTAATCAGCAAAATAGCCAAACACAGGCGGGATAATAGCCCCTCCTACAATGGCGGTGCACAAGATGCCCGATACCTGCGAACGCAAACGCTTGTCGATGCCCAGCATAGAGAGTGAAAAAACAGTCGGAAACATGATGGAATTAAAAAAACCGACCGCAAGGATTGACCACATAGCCGTAAGCCCGTCGCTATTAATCGACAGTAAAATAAGGGCAATGGCAGCCAAAGCAAAAACCGAAAGTACTCCCGTAGGACGCAGTATGCGAGTAAGCAATGCCCCCACAAAGCGCCCTGCCATCGCACCTCCCCAATAGAACGAAACAAAAATGCCCACAATGGCTTTCGGGTCGGTCAAACGAATGTCATCCATAGCGAATAGCCCAACCGCCGCATCGACAACCGAAAGCATAAAAGGACTTTCAAGAATACTCCGAACCGTATTTATTTTGATAAAATAATTGATGAGATAACTGCCAATAGCCACCTCAACTCCTACATATAAAAATATAGCAACCGCACCATACACCGTGTTTTTATTACGTAACAAATGGCGGTAATCCGACCACGAAGGTTTGTACCGTATAATGACATCCGGCAATCGTATAACACTAAAAATAAAGGACATCCCTATGGAAATTGCCGCCATAACCATAAACGGAAATTGTATGGCTGTCGCCTCTGCACTGAAGTATAGCGCCCGGTCTTCGGGCAACATGATGCCAATTTCGCCTTGCGTCAACACCCGCCCGCTGAGGATGAATACCGCTCCAACCAAAGGGGCTAAAGACGTGCCAAGCGAATTAAACGCGTGGGCAAAATTCAAACGGCTCGAAGCTCCCGAATCACTCCCTAACAATGTAATATACGGATTGGCAACTACTTGCAACAAAGTAATCCCGCCTGCCAGTACAAATACAGCTATCCAAAATAAATACAGCAAGCGATACGCTGCCGCAGGATACAACAATACGCAACCCAACGCCATGACCAACAAGCCCGACAATATCCCGCACTTATATCCAACCCGCGAAAGCAAATAACTCGAAGGAATGGACAAAATAAAATACGCCGCAAAAAAAGCCAGTTGTATAAATCCCGCTTCAAAATAGCTCAATCCGAATACATCCCGCAGACGAGGTACTAACAAAGTAACCAAAACCGTAACAAACCCCCATAGAAAAAATAAGGAGGCTACGATGACAAAAGTGCTTTTATAATTTCTTTGCAGGTTCACGTAAATATCGTTAAAACAGAGTGCGAAGATAGTGTTTATGACTGACAAATTGAGATATTTAACAAATAGAAATGCAATTATACAAGATTAAGCAACATAAAATACTGTTAAACAAGCGTTTGCGTGAGATATTTTTCACAACAACTATTTAAAAACAATGCAATTACTGTTGTTTTTTACACAAAAAAATATGAAAAAATTTTTTTTCTCTGAAAATAATTTCTACTTTCGTAGCAACCAAATTAATTAATCATTAACTTAAAAAAGAAAGCGTATGAAAAACTTATTCTTTTCGCTATTTGCCCTGTTGGCAGGAGGACTTTTGCTGTCCGTCCACGCACAAACACCATCGGTTTCCGGGACGGTAACCGACGAATCGGGCAGCCCGCTACCGGGAGTAACCGTGATGGTCAAGAACACCTCCCGAGGCACATCGACCGATTTTGACGGGAAATACGACATCAACGCCTCAAGAGGCGAAGTCCTTGTATTCAGTTATGTAGGCTACGCCACAGCCGAACGCAGCGTAGGCACATCGCAAACCATAAATGTCGTTCTGCAGGAAGATACCCAACAGCTTGGCGAAGTAGTCGTTACGGCATTGGGCATCCGCCGTGAGAAAAAATCACTCGGATATGCCTTGCAGGAAGTCAAAGGAGCGGAACTCGTGGAAGCCAGAGAAACCAACATCGCCAACGCCTTTTCGGGGAAAGTGGCGGGGCTTCAAGTAATCCGCAGTAGCAACGGACCGGCAGGTTCTTCAAAAATTGTGCTACGCGGCAACAATTCCCTCACGGGCGATAACCAGCCTTTGGTCGTGGTGGACGGCGTACCGATGGACAACTTCACCGGAGCTTCCAACAACGACTTCTGGAATCCGTCAACCGATATGGGCAACGGCTTGGGCGACCTCAACCCGAACGACATCGAGAGTATGTCGGTACTGAAAGGACCTGCAGCAGCGGCACTTTACGGTTCACGTGCGGGCAACGGCGTTATCCTCATCACCACCAAATCGGGGAAAGCACGCGAAGGCTTAGGCATTACTTACACGACTTCGGTCGGGTTTGAGAATATCTTTATGACACCCGATGTGCAGAACGTTTTCGGACAAGGAGCAAACGGCATTTACAACGAACTTTCGGGAGCAAGCTGGGGACCGAAGATTGAAGGGCAAACCGTAACCGACTGGAGCGGAAAGCAAATACCGCTACGAAGCTATGACAACGTAAAGAATTTCTTCAACACAGGCATTGACATCCAGCACAGCATCGCCTTCCAGCAGCAAGTTTCCAACGGGACGTCGCTCTACTCATCGCTCTCGCATTCGGACAACGAAAGCATGATACCCGGAGCCACCTACAAGCGGCTGAACCTCATCACCCGAGCCGTATCACGCTTTGGCAAAGATGAAAAATGGACGACCGACCTCAAAGTACAATACATCAACACCCAAGCCAAAAACCGACCCATCGGCGGTTCGAGGAATATCAACTCATTTGCTACGCTCGTCGGGCTTCCGTCAACGATAGATGTTACCGAATTTTCAAATGCGACCGATGCGAACGGCATCCATACTTGGTACAATCCGTCAGGCGTAAATCCGTATTGGCTTGCACGTTACAACACCAACGAGGACAGCCGCGACCGCTTCCTCATCAACGGTATGGTCAAATATTCCATTTTCGACTGGCTCAGTGCCGAAGTAAAAGGCGGCAGCGACCTCTACACCACCAATACCGACAACAAAACCTACGGACGAGGCCCGCTCACCGCAACAGGACGGTACAGCATCGGCAAGAACGTATTCAACGAATCCAATTTCAGCTTCCTGCTCAGTGCCAACAAAAGCAATCTTTTCGGGAAAATCGGCATGGCAGCGACCTTCGGGGGCAACCTGATGAAACGTACCGCTTCGGGAATGTCCATCAACGCCGGCGAACTTGAAGTTACCAATTTGTTTTCCGTCAGAAACAGTCAAGGCGTACCGTCGGTCGGCGAAAGCCAGCGCAAACACAAGATAAATTCGCTGTACGGAACGTACCAGATCAGCTATGACGGTTATTTGTTTCTCGATGTAACGGGACGCAACGACTGGTCGTCCACACTAAGCAAAGCCAACCGCTCGTTTTTCTATCCGTCGGTAAGTGCTTCTGCCGTATTTTCGGAAATGCTTGACCGAATCGATGTCAAACCCGATTGGCTCGATTACGGAAAAATACGCGGTTCGTATGCCGTAGTGGGCAACGATATGGGACCTTACCAACTGTACAATTTTT
>JAUNTM010000140.1 GCA_030538675.1 Capnocytophaga sp. | reverse complement strand
CAAATTCCCAAATCTTCAAATTTCCAAATTATCTAATTAAAGTATCAGCATCGCATCGCCATACGAGTAGAACTTGTATTTTTCTTTGACGGCTTCTTTGTAGGCTTTCATCATCAGGTCGTGTCCGGCGAAAGCCGAAACCATCATTAACAATGTTGATTTAGGCGTATGGAAATTGGTAATCATCGCATCGGCAATACTGAAATCGTACGGCGGAAAAATGAATTTATTCGTCCACCCGGCAAACGGATTGACGGTACTTTCGGACGATACCGAACTTTCCATCGCCCGCATTACAGTCGTTCCAACGGCACAAACTTTGTTTTTGTTGACTTTCGCTTTGTTGATGATTTTGGTCGCTTCTTCGGTGATGATGATTTCCTCGCTGTCCATTTTATGCTTGGACAAATCCTCGACTTCCACAGGGCTGAACGTACCAAGCCCGACGTGCAGGGTTACTTCGGCAAAGTTTACTCCTTTGATTTCCAATCGTTTCATTAAATGTTTGGAAAAATGAAGCCCGGCGGTAGGAGCGGCAACAGCCCCTTCGTGCTTGGCGTAAATGGTTTGGTAACGCTCTTCGTCTTCAGGCTCAACGGCTCTGGAAATGTATTTCGGGAGCGGTGTTTGCCCCAGTTCGGTCAGCTTGTCGCGAAATTCCTCATACGAACCATCGTACAGAAAGCGCAGCGTTCGTCCTCTCGAAGTCGTGTTGTCAATTACCTCAGCCACAAGGCTTTCGTCTTTCCCGAAATACAGTTTGTTCCCGATACGGATTTTGCGTGCCGGGTCGACAAGTACGTCCCACAGACGCTGTTCGGCACTGAGTTCGCGTAGCAGAAAAACCTCGATTTTGGCTCTTGTTTTTTCTTTATTTCCGTAAAGCCGTGCGGGAAAAACCTTCGTATTATTCAGCACGAACACATCGCCATCGTCAAAATATCCAATCAAGTCTTTGAACAGCTTGTGTTCTATCTGCCCTGTTTTACGGTGGATGACCATCAGGCGGGCTTCGTCGCGGTTTTCACTCGGATATTCTGCCAAAAGCTCTTTCGGCAAATCAAAATTAAAATTGGATAGCTTCATGTATGAAATAATGTTTTTGTAATACCTTTATTTAGAAATAAATACCGTTTCAGGCGGCATTATTTTTCAAAACAATTTGCAAATATACGCCATCCGACAGGCAAATGTCAAGTAAATGTACGATTTTCTTTTCGATAAGATGATTTGAAAACCATATTTTTTAGGGCGTGCCCCCCAAAAAAAGAAGAATTATTGTCCGATAGCGGTTTTTCATTGGCTTGCATCACTTCCAAATTTTCAAGTCATCACATTTGCTCATTTTTTTTGGGGTCGGGCTTTCCGCTGCAATACACTCGCGAAAACGCTTTTTTTGCACGCCCTGCGGCGGCTTCCTCCGGTCGCCCCCGCAGTGTCGGCAAAAAACAGCGTTTCGCTTCGCTTTATTTCCGCTACAATCCCTCACGCAAACCGGCCGCATTTGGTTAAAGGTTCAAAAAAATCATTTTCTCGCATTCAAAATTATTTAGTACCTTTGCTCTTTTAATCCTCAACTATGGAAGTCATACACATACACGACAAATGTTTCAGGCCGTATATAAGCGGTACGCAGATTGAAAAAGTAGTAAAAAGATTATCCCAAGAAGTAGCCGCCGACATGAGGCACGCTACCCCGCTGTTCGTGTCCATACTCAACGGCTCATTCATGTTCGCTTCCGATTTCGTCAAAAACTATCCGCAGAATTGCGAAATAACATTCGTAAAATTGGCTTCCTACCAAGGAATGAATTCCACCGAAAAAGTAACCGAACTCATCGGGCTTAGTGGCGACATATCGGGGCGGGACATCATCATCCTCGAAGATATTGTTGACACAGGCAATACCCTGCAAGAAATATACCGTATTTTTGAAAGCAAAAACGTAAAATCATTGCGTATTGCCACCCTGTTCTTCAAACCCGAAGCCTTCAAAAAAGAACTCAAAATCGATTACATAGGCTTCAGCATCCCCAACAAATTCATCGTCGGATACGGATTGGATTACGATGAGTTAGGACGCAATCTTCCCGAAATATATCAATTAAACAATATCCCAAGCATGACAAATTTAGTTCTATTCGGCAAGCCCGGAGCCGGTAAAGGTACGCAAGCCGCATTCCTCAAAGAAAAATACAACTTAGTACACATATCCACAGGCGACCTCTTCCGCTATAACCTCAAAAACGGAACAGAACTCGGCAAACTCGCACAGTCATACATGGATAACGGCGGGCTTGTTCCCGATGAAGTTACCATCCAAATGCTGCAGCAAGAAGTGGAAAACAACCCTGAAGCCAACGGATTCATTTTCGACGGATTTCCTCGTACAATCGCTCAAGCAGAAGCTCTTGATAACTATTTGGTTTCCAAAGGAATGGAAATACACGGTACGCTTGCTCTTGATGCCGATGACGAAATTCTCATCAGCCGGTTGCTCGAACGGGGAAAAGTAAGCGGACGTGCCGATGACCAAGACGAAACCAAAATCCGAAACCGCTTCACCGAATACAACGAAAAAACCGCCCCGCTGATTGCTTTCTACCAAAACCAAGATAAATACCATGCTGTCAATGGGATAGGTTCTATTGAAGAAATTACAGAACGGCTTTCGCAAACCATAGACAACCTAAGCAAATAATACGATAATCCGATGACGGAAGGAAATTTTACCGATTACGTGAAAGTATTCATTGCTTCCGGCAACGGAGGTAAAGGTTCTATGCACTTGCACCGCGAGAAATTCGTTGCCAAAGGCGGTCCCGATGGGGGCGATGGCGGAAGGGGCGGACACGTTATTGTGCGGGGCAACAAAAACCTGTGGACACTCATTCACTTCAAATTTCAAAAACACTTCCGTGCCGGACACGGGGGCGACGGCGGTAAAAGCCGGAGCACAGGGGCGGATGGGCAAGATGTATTTCTTGAAGTTCCCCCCGGAACGGTCGTCAAAGATGCTTTGACCGAAGAGGTTTTGTTTGAAATAACCCAAGATGGCGAACAAATCGTCGCACTTCAAGGCGGTAAAGGCGGACTTGGTAATTGGCATTTTCGAACCGCTACCAATCAAACGCCACGCTACGCACAACCCGGTATTGGTGGAGAAGAACGAGAGTTGCTACTCGAGCTCAAAGTCCTTGCCGATGTCGGATTAGTAGGGTTTCCCAATGCTGGAAAATCGACCTTGCTTTCCGTGATTACTTCTGCCAAACCCAAAATTGGAGATTATCCGTTTACGACTCTCAAACCCAATCTCGGGATTGTAGAATATCGTGATTTCCAGTCGTTTGTCATGGCAGACATTCCGGGTATTATCGAAGGTGCCGCCGAAGGCAAAGGTCTGGGGCATTATTTCTTGCGGCATATTGAGCGAAATTCAACATTGTTGTTTTTAATTGCGGCTGACAGCAAAGACATCGCGGAAGAATATGCTATTTTACTCAACGAGCTCAAAGAGTACAACCCCGAATTGCTTGACAAAAACCGCCTTATTGCCATTTCCAAAAGCGATATGCTCGATGAGGAATTGACCGAAGAAATCCGCACAGAACTTTCGCAATCACTCGGAGATATTCCATTTTTGTTCATCTCATCGGTGGCAGGCAAAGGGATTCAAGAGCTCAAAGACAAACTGTGGCAGATGTTACATGCGTAATTAATTACCCTTGTTAAACGGATTGGCGTCTCCAATGACAAAGCTGTGTTTGCCTTTATCCGCAATTTTGGTAAGCGTTTCGAGCCATTGCATAAAGCGGATGTTGTGATCGTCTTTCATCAAGTCCGAAGCATTTTTCAAGGCTCGTGCCGTAGCGACTGCCGTGCGGGCATTTTCCAGTTCGGCTTTGGCTCGGATTTTGGCTTCCAAATGCTTGGCAAACAAGTCCTGAACCGATTTCGGGAAAGTCAAATCCCGAAACTCCACCTGTTCGATAACGATGCCCAATCGGGCGACTTCATTTTCCATTTCGGCAGATTTCAGGTCGGTGAGCGATGCCCGCTGTTCGTTGAGCGTTTCGCTTTCCATTTGCGAGATTCTGTTCCGAAGATGCCGTTGCACGATATTCGTCAGTTGTTGTTCCGCTTGGTAAACGAGCGAAAAAACGTCTTCATCTAAAGCGAAATTCTGCAAGAAAATCTTTCCGTCGGCAATTTTGTATAAAACCGTGAACGAAAACCGTAATGCCACATTGTCTTTCGACAGCACTTCTTGATTGGTTACTACCAAGAATTTGGACACCATCGGCAAGGCTATCAGCGAAGTGGTATTTCCCCAATCGGGAATGCGGTAGATGCCGGGCATCAGTTCTTTTTCAAAGACATTTTTGCGGTACAAATAACCCTGCGTATTGGGTTTTACTTCGTATTTTTTTGAAAACATATTTTTTTAATTTGAAAATTTGGCGATTTGAAAATTTGAAAATGACGAACTCTTATGTTTTTTAATTTGAAAATTTGATGATTTGGAACGAACTCTTA
>JAUNTM010000139.1 GCA_030538675.1 Capnocytophaga sp. | reverse complement strand
ACAATTTCGAACTATTTCAAACTGCCAAAAAAGTAATCAAACAATTTCGAATCACGTCAAACAATAATGTTTACGTATGGAAACCAAAGAAATACTTAAAAAAGTACGCAAAATAGAAATCAAAAGCCGCAGGCTGTCCGACCATATTTTTGGAGGCGAATACCATTCAACATTCAAAGGTAGGGGGATGACATTCAGTGAAGTACGTCCGTATCAGTTCGGTGATGATGTCCGCAATATCGATTGGAACGTTACGGCACGCTACAACGAGCCTTTTATTAAAGTGTTCGAAGAAGAGCGTGAATTGACTATGATGCTCATGGTCGATGTCAGCGGCAGTGAACTTTTCGGAACGCAACAACAATTCAAAAGCGAAATCATTACCGAAATAGCGGCGACCCTTGCATTTTCGGCATTGCAAAACAACGACAAAACGGGGTTAATCCTCTTTTCGGATATGGTAGAATTGTACATTCCACCCAAAAAAGGCAAATCGCACGTATTGCGTATCATTCGCGAACTCATTGAATTTCAGCCACAAAGCAAGCGTACCAACCTCGCCGAGGCGCTTCAGTTTCTCAGCCGGGTGATGAAGAAAAAAGCCATCGTATTTGTAATGTCCGATTTTATGGACAGCGGCTACGAAAAGGCGTTGCAGATAGCAGCCCGCAAGCACGACCTTACGGGATTGCGCATCTATGATGAAAAAGAAACCCGCTTGCCACAACTTGGGCTTATCACCATCAAAGACGCTGAAAGCGGAAAATTGATAACGGTCGATACCAACTCAAAAACCACTCGGTTCGCTTACGAAAAGCAATATTCCGAATTGGTCAATACTTTTGAGCTATTGCTGAAAAAATCGGGAGCGGGCGTTATCAATTGTCACACAGGAGAAAGTTATATACAAAAATTATTAGGATATTTCAAACGAAGGGGATAATTTATAATGTTGAAGAAACTCAAATTTTTAAACGAACTACAGCATCGGTTTTCCGTCTTGCTCGTCGGGATGCTTTTGATGATGCCGCATGCATACGCACAAGAAATCCGTATCAGTACCGACCGCCAAGACATCAAAATCGGCGAACAGATAGAATATGAAATATCGGTAGAAACACCGGCATCGGAAGTTGTACAATTTCCCGAAGGACAGAGTTTTGTTCCGCTTGAATTGGTGCGTTCCACAGCGATTGATACATTTCGTGAAAACGAAAAAATGCGTTTGGTAAAACGATTTTTCCTCACACAATTCGATTCGGGAGCGTACACCATTCCGCGCCAGCGTATATTTATCGGTGGACATCCGCAACTGACAGACTCTGTGTTGGTCAACGTGCATACTGTGCCGGTTGACACGCTGCAGCAGCCGCTCTACGACATCAAAACGATGACGCAAACCGAAAAACCGTCGGTACTCAGTAAAAAAGGATGGCTTGCACTCGGGATTGTGTTGGTTTTGGCATTGATGGCACTTTTGATTTACCTGTTCGTATTTCGTGCCAAAAAACTGACCAATGAGGAAAAAAGGCGTAAGCTGCCACCGTTCGAGAGAGCGATACAAGACCTTAGGAATTTGCAAAATTCAAAATATCTGATAGAATCCCGGCACAAAGAATATTATTCGGAATTGACGGATATCGTTCGCGAATATCTTGAAGATGAGGTACATATATTGGCAAAAGAAAGCACAACCGATGAGCTTTTGGAGAATATTACGTTACGGCAAGAAGCGGGCAGACTCAACCTGACAAACGAAACCGTTACCAATCTCAAGCAAGTATTGCGGACTGCCGATTTGGTTAAATTCGCAAGAAATAAACCTTCGGATGCCGTTGCCGAAAGTGATAGAGCCATTATTGAAGATGTGGTTGTAAAAACGAAAGAAGCGCTGCCCGAACCAACGGTTGAAGAGCGCATGAAAAATGAAGCGTATCTTGAAGCATTGGCTGCAAAAAAACAAAAACAACGCAACCGCATCGTACGACTTTCGGCGGCGGGCGTGTTGGTACTCATTGTTGGGGCGTTCATCGCTTTTTATGGTTGGAACAACCTGAAAGACAGAGTGTTGGGCAATTATACCCGCGAACTGTACGAGGGGCGCTGGGTGGATAGCCATTACGGTTTTCCGCCGACCTATCTTGCTACGCCCGAGGCTTTGCAGCGGGTGCAAACGTACAATATCGCCGGTTATGAAGACAAAATAGCGCAACAGTATGTGTTTGATTTCGGCAGTATCAATTCCGATTTGTATATTATGACCAGCGTAATTACCTTTAAAAAAGAAGACCCGCAATCTGACGAAAAAATGACAATCGATGCCGATTTGGTCAACAATACGATCTTACGACTGATAGAAAAAGCGGGCGGGCAAAACATCACGACATTATCGGAAGAATATACCACGAGCAAAGGTGCGAAAGGCATCAAACTTTTTGGTAAAATGACCCTCAACAACAAGCACGGAAAACCATTCCAAGCAGGGTACGAATTGTATAGCTTTACGGAAAATGGAGCATTGCAGCAATTATTCATTACCTATAATGACCACGATAAAATGGCAAACGAAATAGCTGAACGGATTGTATATTCTTTAGAATTTAAAACGGAATAAATATGTTGAAAGATATAGTTTTTGCTAATCCCGAGTTTTTTTGGTGGTTGCTTTTGGTTCCGTTGGCAGTGGTTTGGTACCTCTTTTGGCATCAAAAATCAAGTCCTAACGTAACGTTTTCAAGCACTATTTCATTTAAAGAAAATACATCGTGGCTTGTACCTTTACGACATTTGCTGTTTGCGTTGCGATTGTTTGCGTTGGCGGCTATCATAGTAGCGTTGGCGCGTCCGCAAAAGCGTTCGGAATCGGCACATACGAAGATTACCGATGGTATTGATATTGTAATGGCGATTGACGTTTCGTCGAGTATGCTTGCGAAAGATTTGCGCCCGAACCGCCTCGAAGCACTCAAAAAAGTAGCTTCGCAATTTGTACAAGACCGTATTTCCGACCGCATCGGATTGGTGGTTTACGCTGGCGAAAGTTATACGAAAACGCCTGTTACGAGCGATAAGTCGGTTATATTAAATGCGTTGCGCGATGTTACTTACGGACAGGTGGAAGACGGAACGGCTATCGGGATGGGGCTCGCAACGGCTGTAAACCGCTTAAAAGAAAGCAATAGCAAAAGTAAAGTCATCATTTTGCTGACCGATGGCGTGAACAACAGTGGCTTTATCGAACCGCAAACCGCTTCGGAAATGGCAGCCGAATACGGAATCAAAGTCTATACCATTGGTATCGGGACAAACGGAATGGCAATGTCGCCCGTAGCGTACAATCCCGACGGCTCATTCGTCTATCAAAATGTAAAAGTGGAAATTGATGAGGCGCTGATGAAAAAAATAGCCGAAACTACAGGCGGACGCTATTTTAGGGCAACCGATAATAAAAAACTCGAAGATATATACGAGGAAATTAACCAACTCGAAACCTCAGAAATCGAAGAATTCAAATACACCAATGTCGATGAGAAATTCCGCTTTTGGGCATTGTTGGCTATCGGATTTTTGGCATTGGAATTTTTACTCAGACACACCTTATTTAGAAGTTATATATAATGATACATATCGAACAAGCTATATATTTGTGGGCAATATTGGGGATTTCGTTGTTTTTTATCCTTTTTTTGCTACACCAATGGCGTAAAAAAAAGCAACAAAAATTATTTGCGAAAGAGCCTTTGTTGCGCCGTCTGTCACCCGATCGGTCGAGTTTCAAGCCTTGGGTGAAATTTAGTTTATTTTCATTGATGCTTGCGGGGCTCTTGGCAGCATTGGCAAATCCGAAAGTCGGTACGCAAATACAAACGGTAAAACGAGAGGGCGTTGATGTGGTGTTTGCTATTGACGTATCCAAAAGTATGCTTGCCGAAGACGTAAGTCCCAATCGTCTTGACAAAGCCAAACGCATCGTTTCGGAAACTATCGGGAAGCTCAAAGGCGACCGCGTGGGCATCGTAGCGTATGCGGCAAGTGCGTATCCGCAGCTGCCTCTGACTACCGATTATTCTATCGCTCGGATGTTCTTGCAGAATATGAATACCGATATGTTGTCATCGCAAGGGACAAATATTCACGAGGCTATTCGTATGGCAGTCAATTACTTCGACGAAACGCAACCTACGGCACGCATTTTGATTATCATTTCCGACGGCGAAGACCACGAAATGGGAGCTACCGAAATAGCCTCCGAAGCCTTAGAGCAAGGCGTGCATATATTCACGATAGGTGTCGGTACGGAGCGTGGAGGTCCTATCCCGGTGCGGCAAGCAGGGAACCAATCGCTTAAAAGAGATGCCAATGGCGAAGTGGTCATCACACGCATGAATCCGCAACTATTGGAACAGATAGCCAACAGTGCCGGAGGACAATACATATCGGGCGATAATACGAATGAAGCCGTTGAAAAAATCGGGAATATCCTCGACGGAACTGAAAAAAATGAATTTGAAACACAACAAATGGTTGATTACAAATCTCAATTCCAATGGTTTTTGGGATTGGCAATTTTGGCATGGCTGTTGGATATGATTATTTTTGAACGTAAAACCCAATGGGTACGCAAAATAAATTTGTTTAACGAAAAAAAATAGGCTTCGGCATTTGAAATAGCTTGAAAGATTTGAATGCTTCGCAGTTCGAAAGAT
>JAUNTM010000138.1 GCA_030538675.1 Capnocytophaga sp. | reverse complement strand
TTTGGGAATTTGAAGATTTGAAAATGCCATTTCAAAGTATAAAAATAGAGAGGTTGTCTGATAAATTTAGACAACCTCTTTGTATTTTATCGTAGAAATTTTCAAATCTTCAAATGTCCAAATTAAAATCACTTCACAATAATCTGTACGGTATCTTGCAGAACTTGTTTCAGCAATACATTTTTATCATTTTCAATTTGACGAATAGCGGCTTCGGTGGCGTGGCGGACGGTGTAAAGCCGGACATTTTCCGTAACCGAAACCTTAAATCGAGATTGCAGTTTTTCTTGTAAATCGGAAAGCGTATCGTACTTATTATCAACGCATACCGAGAAACTGATTGCAGAATTTTGGATAACGCTCACTTTCATTTTGGCATCGTGGAGCAGTTTGAAAATATAACTGATGTTTTCTTCCACAATAAACGAAAAATCAAGCGATGAGAGCGAGATAAGCACCTGCCCCGATTTGAGGATAAAACACGGTACTTTGGGTTCTAACTCATTTACGTTACAAACAGAACTGCCTGTTTCTGTGGGATTTACAAATGATTTTACGTAGAGAGGAATTTCTTTGCGTTGTAGCGGTTGCAATGTTTTCGGGTGAATGACCGACGCTCCGTAAAACGCCAACTCAATAGCTTCTTTGTACGGAATTTTGTGCAACAGTTCGGTTTTTTCAAAATAGCGAGGGTCTGCATTGAGTACGCCCGGCACATCTTTCCAAATGGTAACACTTTCAGCATCAAGGCAGTAGGCGAAAATAGCCGCCGTGTAATCCGAACCTTCACGCCCGAGCGTTGTCGTGAAAAAGTTGGCATCGCTTCCCATAAATCCCTGCGTGATATTGAGCAATGATTTATTTACGTTATTCGTAATATTCTCTTGGGTTTCTTCCCAATTAATGCCGGCATCACGATAATAACTGTCGGTTTTGATAAGATTCCGTACATCAAGCCACGTATTTTTGATGCCGTTATCGTTCAAATACTGGCTGATGATGGTGGTGGATAACAGTTCGCCAAAACTGACTACTTGGTCGTACACGAAGCTGTGTTTGGGCGATTTGTTGCGTTCGAGAAACGATACCAATTCGGCAAAAAGTCCGTCTACTTTCCAATGCACGGGATGGTTTTCGTTATCGAACAATTCATTAATAATATCATAATGAAAATTCTTGACGTCATTAATACTGTCTTGGAGTTTTTCGGGCTCTTTGAAATAGTTTTGGATTACGATTTCGAGGGCGTTGGTAGTTTTTCCCATCGCCGAAATCACGATTAATGTGTCCGAATAGCCTACTTTTTCGAGTATTTTGGCTACGTTTCTCACGCCGTCTGCATTTTTAACAGATGCACCACCGAATTTGAATATCTGCATAATTATTTCGTAATGTATTATTAATCAGTGATATAACTTGTTTTTGTAAATAGTCATAATCATATATGTTGCAAAAATAACTAATAGTTATGAAACTAACAAATATTTTTTTACTCTAAATCGTTTTAGCATTAAAAAATGTTTATATTTGTAGCACATATCACAATGCTCAAAGTTTTTTAAATGTGTGATTTTCTTTGACTTTTGATATTGAATTTTTGGTTGTTATATTATTTCATAAAAACCGTTTTGTAGGGGAACAAAACGGTTTTTTTGATGAATTTTCCAAAGAAAAATTTTGATATTTTTACTTGAGTAGCAGGGAAGTCGTTTATTTTTGGAACCATTTATTCGGTCATTTCTTGTTCTTTTTTGAATTGTATTTCGTAAAGATTTCGGTAGTAACCATTTTCGATTTGCAATAAACTATCGTGACTGCCCATTTCTACAATGTTTCCTTTGTCAAGCACGATGATGCGGTCAGCTTTTTTGACAGTCGTCAGGCGGTGTGCGATGATGATAGAGGTACGGTTGCGTGTGATTTTGTCCGTTGCCTGCTGTATGAGTTGTTCCGAATACGAATCAACCGACGAAGTAGCTTCATCAAGAATGAGAATTTCAGGTTTATTCACATACGCCCGCAAGAACGCAATCAGTTGTCGTTGTCCTGCCGAGAGCATCGTTCCTCGTTCCTTTACATTATAATGATAGCCGTTGGGCAAGCGCATCAAGAAGTCATGAATACCGATTTCCTCACTGGCTTTAACAACGTCTTCTTCTGTAATATCAGGATTTTGCAACGTAATATTGTTTAAAATACTGTCGGCAAACAAAAATACATCTTGCAATACGACTGCAATATGTTTTCGTAGTGATTGTAACGTTACATCGCGGATATCCGTGCCGTCAATCGAAATCGTTCCTTTTTGTATGTCATAAAAACGGTTGAGCAGATTGATGATTGTAGATTTACCGGCACCCGTCGCTCCCACGATAGCCACCGTTTCGCCTTGCTTTACTTCAAAACTGATGCCGTGAAGTACTTCCTCGTCCGGCACATACCCAAAATGCACTTTGTCAAAACGGATATTTCCTTTGACTTTTGAGAGTTCTTCCGTGCCTTGCTTTTCCACTTGTTCGTTGGTGTCGAGGATAGAGAATACACGTTGTGAGGCGATTACGCCCATTTGCAAGGTGTTAAATTTGTCTGCAATTTGTCGCAGCGGACGGAAAAGCATTTGCGAAAGCTGTATGAACATAAATATCGTTCCCAAATCGACCGAATGGTCAAGCACCGCCGTAAAACCGCCGTACCACACTATAAGTCCGATTGTTATGGACGTAACGAGGTCGCCCACAGGGAAAAATATAGAGTTGTACCATATCGTGCGAAGCCACCCTTTTTTGTGGCGTTCGTTGATGATTTTGAATTTTTCGAATTCGTCTTTTTCTTTCGAAAAAAGCTGTACGATTTTCATTCCCGAAATGCGCTCTTGCACAAACGAATTAAGATTGGCAACTTCTATCCGCACTTCGGCAAAAGCAGATTTGATAGATTTTTGAAACCACCGCGTAGCGTAAAGTAATACCGGCATCACTACGTAACTGATGAGTGTCAAACGCCAATCGACAAAGAACATCACCCCTGTTACGACCAGCATTTTGAGCAAATCGCTCGTTATCTCGAACAGTCCGGAACTGAACACTTCCCCGATGCGTTCGATATCATTCACAGACCTTGTTACCAACACCCCGACCGATGATTTGTCGTAATATTTCATTTTGAATGAGAGCAAATGCCGAAACAATTTCATGCGCATATCGCGAATGACGGTTTGCCCCATCCAACTCGCATAATACGCGAAAAATATTTGTGTAATTACCTCAAGAACAAGCAATCCGACCATAATTCCCGTAATCAAGACCAACCCTTGATAATCTTTCGGGATGATGTAATCATCAATGGTTATTTTGATAAGATAAGGCTGAGCCGTAGCGAAAACCGAGGTCAAAATAGCCAAAATAGCTACAAAAAAGAAGGTATACCGATAAGGCTTTACGAAGATGTAAAGTTGCTTGAGCGTTTGTTTTGTACTTTTTTCTGCCATTTTTGATAATTGAAGACTGCAAATGTACGGATTTTTTATTTTGAAAACGAAAAATTCAAAAACTGCTACTTATTTTGCCACGCATCCAACGCTTCGATAATGATGCGGCAACCCTCCCGGATTTCCTCTTCGGTGATGGTCAACGGTGGCGAAATGCGGACAGCCCGCTTCTCGAACAACAACCAATACACGATAAGTCCGTGGTCTTGTGCGTATAAGACTACGTGGTCGGCAATTTCGGACGATTTTACAATGGCAGCAAGCATCAGTCCTTTTCCATTAATACTCTCTATCAGAGGATGTTGCAATAATTTCCGATACAATTTTTCTTTGACTAATGTTTGTTGCATCAAGTCGGTGGTTACTAATTCTTGCAACGTAACTAACGATGCTGCCGCAATGACAGGATGCCCGCCGAAGGTGGTAATATGTCCTAATTTCGGGCTGTGCGAAAGCAATTTCATCAATTCGTTTGAAGCTGTAAAAGCTCCTACAGGCATTCCGCTCGCCATGCCTTTGCCCATCGCTACAATGTCGGGTACGATGCCGTAATTCATAAATCCGAATAGTACGCCTGTACGTCCGAAACCGGGTTGTATCTCATCGATAATCAGCAAAGCCCCGACTTCTTCACAGCGTTTTTTTACTTTTTGGAGATAGCCGTCCGAAGGTTCTATGAAGCCTGCTCCGCCTTGTATGCTTTCGAGGACAACGCCGGCCGTTCGGGTTGTAATCAGCTGTAAATCATAAATATTGTTAAATTCGATAAAATCAACATCGGGGATGAGCGGGCGGTACGGTTGTTTACGCTCTTCGTACCCCATCAGACTCATCGAACCTTGCGTATTGCCGTGATAAGCGTGTTTGGCAGCGATGATTTGCGAACGTCCTGTAGCTCGTTTGGCAAGTTTTACCGACCCTTCGATGGCTTCCGTTCCCGAATTGACCAAATAGGTGGTGTCGAGCGGTTCGGGCAGATGCTCGGCGAGTAATTTGCAGAAGTCTACGGCGGGTTTTTGTACGTATTCGCCATACACCATTACGTGCATATAGCGTGCGGTTTGTTCTTGTATTGCAGTTACCACTTTAGGGTGGCAATGTCCTAAGGTACAGGCTGATACGCCTGCTACCATGTCCAGATACTGCCGTCCGTCGGTGGTGTAAATATAGCTTCCTTCGGCGTGGGAAACTTCCAAAAGCATCGGACTATCCGATGTTTGAGCTTGGTATTTTAAGAATTCAGATTGCATTTTTTTAGGGGGTAGGGGTTAGGGGTTAG
>JAUNTM010000137.1 GCA_030538675.1 Capnocytophaga sp. | reverse complement strand
TGGGCTGAAAGGGTGGCACAATCCAGTCCAACGTGCCAACGTTGGGTTGAAAGGGCGGCCCAATTCGCCCCAACGTGCCAACGTTGGAGAGATATCATAGACAACTTTTTGATTTTCAAACGTTAAATAATGAGAGTACTGTTGTAGCTCTCATTTTTTTTGCTACATTTGTTGCTACAACATTTTTCTTACTAAAACCTATAATAATGTTATGAAAATTAAAATTATCTTTATTGCATTGACGGGATTGCTTTTGGCAGGTTGCCCGTATGAAAATCATATTGATGATAATTATTATTCGGCTTACAAGCCCGAAGTGATGAAGCGTAGTGATTTTGAACAATCTATCGAAGTGATAGCACCCTCGCCTTTATCTATGAAGAAAGCTGGCAAAATCTATCTTAAAGACCAATGGCTATTGCTGGGCGATACAAATTTAGGATTTCATATATATGATAATTCCAATCCTGAGAGTCCTACGTACAAGGCTTTTTTGAAAATCCCCGGTGCTACGGATTTGGCAATACGCGACAATATTTTTTATGTAAATCAAGCTGTTGATTTGGTGGCATTCAGCTATGATTTTGCGACACAAAATGTAACCGTACTCAAACGAATACCGCAGGCATTTCCCAAAAAAATTTCTCCGGACGGCTATTCCTTATCCATTGGAAATGATGAAGTTGTCGTAAATTGGATTCAAAAATAACAAATGATTATCATGAAAAAATATATTTTACCACTATTCATACTGCTGGCTATCAACTTATTATCTTGTAGCTCTGACAGTAATGACCACTCAAATCCACAAAATAAAGACAGTGTTGGCGGTTCTCTTGCTACATTTATTCTCAAAGGAGATTATCTGTACGTTGTGGACGATATTTCGCTGAACGTATTCTCAATTGCCAATGTACAAAATCCTGTGAAAGTCAATACAGTATCTATTGGTTTTGGTATCGAAACGCTCTATTCGTTGGACGACTACCTGTTCATCGGTTCGCAGAACGGCATGTTTATCTACGAAATTACGAATCCCGAAAATCCCAAAAAACTATCGGCTACACAGCATTTTACCGCTTGCGACCCTGTCGTTGCCAATCATACTCACGCTTTCGTTACGCTGCACTCTACGACCAATTGTGGCAGCAACATCAACGTATTACAAGTCTATGACATTGCCGATTTGGAAAATCCCATGCTCGTACATCAGCGCGGACTCACCTACCCCCGCGGATTGGCTCTCATTGGAAACAACCACCTTGCCGTATGCGATGACGAACTCAAGTTTTTTTCTATCGAAAATCCCGAAGAGCCTAAGCTTATTTACTCTGTAAATACAAATTACAAAGACCTTATATATCATAATAATATCTTATTTGCTTTTGGCGAAAATGAAATTACCCAATACCAATGGAATGCTGATGATTTTTCGGATTTAAAAACCGTAAGCAAGCTAACGTATTGATTTTAAATTATTTACATCTTTAAGTAGGAAAAATAAGCGTCTGTTTTCAACTAAATTTCAATAGAAGAAAAATTTTCTTACAAAAGTATTTTGTTTTCACGCTGAAATACTTATTTTTGCTTGAACAAAAAACAAAAAACTCATGAGTGTATTAGTC
Organism: Capnocytophaga sp.; assembly: GCA_030538675.1. Taxonomy (GTDB): domain Bacteria; phylum Bacteroidota; class Bacteroidia; order Flavobacteriales; family Flavobacteriaceae; genus Capnocytophaga. The sequence continues at coordinate 3,155 of JAUNTM010000137.1, read as the reverse complement.
AATAAGGATTCGAAAATAATCGTCCAAGGATTTACGGGAAGTGAAGGAACATTTCACGCCGAACAAATGATAGAATACGGTACAAATATCGTAGGGGGAATTACTCCCGGCAAAGGTGGACAGACGCACCTGGGCAAACCAGTATTCAATACGGTTCGTGAAGCAGTAGAACAACTCGGTGCCGACACAACCATTATTTTTGTTCCACCTGCATTTGCTGCCGATGCTATCATGGAAGCTGCCAATGCAGGCATCAAAGTAATCATCACCATCACCGAAGGTATTCCTGTGGGCGATATGATTAAAGTCGCTGACTATCTCAGAGACAAAGATTGCCGGCTCATTGGCCCTAACTGTCCCGGGGTCATCACTCCAGAAGAAGCCAAAGTTGGCATCATGCCCGGATTTATTTTCAAAAAAGGAAATATCGGTATCGTATCCAAATCAGGAACTTTAACATACGAAGCGGCTGACCAAATCGTCCGTCAGGGGCTTGGCATCACTACGGCTATCGGTATCGGTGGCGACCCTATTATCGGGACAACGACCAAAGAAGCCGTAGAACTACTCATCAATGACCCTGAAACAGAAGCTGTTGTGATGATTGGCGAAATAGGCGGGCAACTCGAAGCCGACGCTGCCCGTTGGATTAAAGCCAGCGGTACGAAAAAGCCTGTCGTAGGATTTATCGCAGGCGAAACCGCTCCAAAAGGCCGTACCATGGGGCATGCAGGAGCTATCGTTGGTGGAGCTGATGACACTGCCGAAGCCAAAAAACGCATCATGCGCGAATGTGGCATACACGTCGTAGATTCGCCAGCCAAAATCGGTGAGAAGATCGCCGAAGTCATCAAGAAATAATAACTCGATTTGTATAACGGAAAAGCCTGAGAAAATATTTTCTCAGGCTTTTTTAGTAAGATTTTCTTTACCAAAACCTTCGAAAACTCCCAAACCGAAAAGTGCAAAATCATACTTCACAGGATCTGCAGAATCAAACAATCGAAGGTTAGCATCCAATTCGGTGAGTGCTTTGGCATCATTTTGAGTTCGGGTGATAAGCCCCAAGCTACGTGCGACATTGCCTGTGTGTACATCCAAAGGACACGAAAGCTCTGACGGCGAAATGTTTTTCCAAACTCCTAAGTCAACTCCCGAAGAGTCATCCCGTACCATCCACCGTAAAAACATATTGATACGCTTTGCCGCAGAACCTCGCTGCGGGTCTGGCAGGTGCTTGAGTGTCCTCGGGTAACGCATCTCTTTGAAAAACAATTGCTTGAAACGAGATATCCCCGTTTGTACCGCAGTGTCGGTGAGGCACGTTGCAAAAGCATTTTCCAATCCGCCGTGATGCTCGTAAAGCATTCGCAACGAACGCACAAATTGCTCCAAATCCTGACCGTTGAAGGTGCGGTGTACAAAATTTTGCAACTTCTCCAAATCCTTTTCCGTATACGACATCACAAAATCAAACGGCGTATTGCCCATCAATTCCATTATTTTTAACCCATTGGAAATGATTGTTTTGCGTTGCCCCCATGCGATAACGGCCGCCAAGAAACCTGCGATTTCTATATCTTCTTTTACTGAAAATGACTTCGGAATTTGCAATGGGTCTGATGCTATAAAATCAGGACGGTTGTATTGCTTTGATTTTTCGTCGAGGAATGATTTGAGTTCATCGAACGGAAGTGCGAAAGAAGGCGTTGCCATGCTACACGAATTTGCCGTCAAGCATCGCTAATTTTCTATCTGCCATCGTTGCCAATTCCTCGTTGTGCGTAACGATGACGAATGTTTGTCCAAACTTATCCCGCAAATCGAAAAACAATTTATGCAGATTATCGGCACTTTCCGAATCGAGATTTCCGCTTGGCTCATCAGCGAAAACTACAGCCGGCCGGTTCATCAACGCCCGTGCCACGGCAACCCGCTGTTGTTCTCCTCCCGAGAGTTCGTTGGGTTTGTGCGATGCCCGATGCCCCAATGCTAAAAATTCCAACAACTCCAACGCTCTATTCTCAGCCGTTTTTTTACTTTCGCCTTTGATGTACGCAGGGATGCAGACATTCTCCAACGCCGTGAATTCAGGCAGCAATTGATGAAATTGGAAAATAAAACCTATGTGTTCGTTTCGGAACTTGGACAAGGCTTTTTGCGATAGCTTTTTTACGTCTATTCCATTGATATACAAAGAACTGTCTGATGCCATATCCATTGTATCCAGCGTTCCCAATATGTGTAAAAATGTGGTTTTCCCCGCTCCCGACGCTCCTACTATCGACACGACTTCGCCTTTGCCAATCGCTGCATCAACGCCTTTTAGTACTTCGAGTGTACCGTACGTTTTGTGTATGTTTTGTGCTTTTATCATTTTATTTTCAAATAGATTTTTCTTCGGCCAAAGCAATAATCCGACCGACTTGTTCGCTGATCGTCAAGTGCGTATTATCAATTTCTACGGCATCCGGCGCCTTTCGTAATGGCGATTCTTCCCGGGTCGTATCCAAAAAATCTCGTCGTTTTACATTTTCAGATATTTGTTCAAATGAAACGTTTTCGCCTTTGGCAACCAATTCGTTATAACGGCGTTGGGCTCTCTCCTGCTCCGATGCAGTCATGTATATTTTAAGTTCTGCATCGGGAAAAACCACCGTTCCTATATCTCTCCCGTCCATGACAACGCCTCTTTTTTCGCCCATTTTCCGCTGTAAATCAACCAAATACGAACGAACACCCGACAGCTTCGCGACATTGCTCACTTGGTTTGCTACAGCTATTCCCCGAATCTCTTTTTCAACATTATTGCCGTCCAAGAACATTTCCGAATAACCCAACGCAGAATTGAATCGAAATTCCATATGGCTTTTTTTTAATTTTTCAAGAATGGCTTGCTCATCCGCTGTCGTTTCACAAACCAAGCCGTTATTGAGAGCCAATAGTGCGACCGTACGATACATCGCCCCTGTATCAACATACACATAGCCTAATTGCTGTGCCACAATTTTGGCAATCGTACTTTTGCCTGTTGATGAAAATCCATCGATAGCGATGATTATCTGTTTACGCATACTATAAATTTCTTTGCTACAAAAATAAGGAAAAATTTTTAGATAGGGGATAGGGGATAGGGAATAGGGAATAGCCAGTAG
>JAUNTM010000019.1 GCA_030538675.1 Capnocytophaga sp. | reverse complement strand
TGTATAATCCGCAAAACGAAATGTACCAAAATTCAAAACGAAATGTACATTTTTTGAGGATTCTATTATCACAAACAAAGATATACAAAAACACAAAAACACGGCAATTTAGCCGTGTTTTTTATGTATGGTAACGACGTCAACTACGTACTCTCCCCTGCAAATTGTTCCAACATCAGTAAGTCGGGTTTGTAGATGTCCTTCACATTGGTGTCGGGTTCAAAGGTAGAAAAACGCATGTCTTGAGGCATACGCTTGATTACTCCATTTAAAATATCTTTAAACGCTGTTTCAAAAAGGTTTAAACCCATGGGCAATAATTCGTCCCTCCACAAATCCTTTGCTTTTTCTTTGGGATTGAGGTAGTATTCGGGCGGAATAAAACACCAATCTTGATAGGCTATATCGCCCCTATCAATCCCCGCATTGAGCCAAAATAGTGTACCCCCTGTAACGGCATCGTGCATACGTATCGCCCACTCAATTGACGAACGCCCCCGATGGCGAGGCAGTAGGCTCGGATGATAACCGAGCCACCCCAGACGAGGAATATAACGCGTTCTTTTGCCGATATAATCAAACGAATGTGCTGTAATACCTAAATCACACAGGGGCATCGTGTTGCCGTTTAACATTCCTGCGGGTATGATGGGTACGTTCCACAGCCGGGCTAAATCCCCAATATATTTATCATCCAACGGACAACAAACGCCCACAATTTCCATTTCCGAACGCTGGCAAAGTCGGAATACTTCCCCTGCAAAATACTTTTGTCCGGATATAAAAACTTTAAATTTTCCTTTCATTATAAATTATTTTTTAACCGCCCGATGTATTTAAACCCTTGCACGGCACGAAAATGTCCTCCGTATCCTGTCCTCATTTTCTTACCCCCACCGATAGGCTTACATGTCTTCTGCATTGATTTCATACTTCTTAACTTGTTAGCTCCATGCAGTTTAGCCGATGTTTGTTCCCATAATTTAGAATTTCGTAAATACCCACAAAGCTGCGGATGCGAAGTGTGAAAAAACGTATGATATTTATGGCCTTTGCGTCCATTTCCTTCCAAATGATACTGCATTACGAAGTTCAAAAATTGCGTACCCACACCTGCTCCCTGCCATTCGGGCATCACCACCAAGCGGGTAGCTCTATATGCCTTTGCCGTGAAAAGGGGTGTAACTGCCAAATGGCAAACCAACTCACCGTCCACCGTTCCCACAAAATATTCGGCACAGGGCGGATGCGGCAAATCTAAATAGTAATGCTCTTTAAAAAATTTCCAGAAACTGCCGTCCGTCTTCCAAATGTCGAGCCGGATAGAGGGACGGCCTGCGACTTTTTTCGGCAGACACCCTCCCTCGTATCGTACACCCAATCGGGTTGTAACCAATCAATGATGTCGTAATGACAAGCCAATAAAACGATTTGCCGTTTGCCACGCCGCCACGCTTTGGCAAAGGCGGAAGCCCCGATTTTGGCGATTTGTCTGTCCACTACGGAGGTAAATTCATCAACAATAATCTTATCGTACTCTTCGCAAATCAGCCGTGCCAGTCCTGCCCGAAATTGTTCGCCATTAGAAAGCACTTTAAACGGACGTAACCACGCAGGAACATCGCCCAAACCGACCGCCGAAAGTGCCGCCGTTACCTCATTCATTGATTTGTTTGGGGCGATGTCCTCCACAATGGGCAGGTTTTCGTTCCAACCCTCCGAAAGATTGATAATGCCGTTGTCCCAAATTTGTTTGCCGATGGAGGTTTTACCCGAACCGCTGGGACCCACAATCAGCCCGATTTGCCAATCATCGCCCTCAATGGGCAGTTCTGCCGTGTGTTCCCACGTATGTCCGCTTTCGGCGTTGAATAACGATTTTACTTTTTCTGCCCGAAAACTCGTAAAATCTTCGCAAGTGTGCTTAATGTTGATTTTCATACACTTACTACTTTTAAATTCTTAAATCCCATTTTTTTGAGTTTTTCAAATAACTCCTTTTGCTCCTGTTCGCTATCGACCTTAATGATGATAGCGTGTTGTTCTTTGTACTTAAATTCTGACATTTTACATTGATTTTTTAATGATTAAAAATAATTTTCCATTCTTCATAAATCCGATGTGCGATGTTCGCCATCATTACCGGCGGCACGCTCATTCCGAGCATATATTGCACGTGCGTTGCTTTTTCCGAGCCGAAATCGTAGTCCAATGGAAACGACTGGCATAGCTTCATTTCGGTAGTATTCATCCGTCTGGGTTCATCGAATAACACGTACTTGGAAGCATCGGACGACACCAACGTTGGCGGGGTTTCATTCCCATATATAAACGAACAATTGAAGTTACTGTGGCGGTTTTCGAGCCGTTCCAATATATCTGCATACTTCTTGTCGCCATATCTACGATGTTGCCAAACATAATCATCGTGGGCAGTCCAATTATGGCCGTTTTCGTTGGTTTTTATCTCGGAAAACGGAATTTTCGGCTGACGGAAACGCATATCCAACTTCGGAAAATCGGCAAAAAGCACGCCTTGCGGTTTGGGCAGAAGTGCCGCCAAATCTTTACGGATAGCGATAAAAAACACCCGTTCACGGCGTTGCGGCACACCCATATCCGAAGCGTTCAGCACGAACTCACGCACGGCATATCCGGCACGGTCGAAGTCCGAGATGATACGCCGTACATACTTGCGTGCCGCTCCGGCGAGAATGCCTTTCACGTTTTCGGCAACCACGATTTTCGGTTGTAATTTTTCCGCCAAAGCGATAAAATCAAAGAAAAGCGTATCGAGGACTTGTTTCGCCTGCCCTTCTCGGAACTGCCGTTGTTTGCCCCAATCGTCCTCCCGATTGCCAGCCATACTGAACGAACTGCACGGCGGCGAACCGTCCAAAATATCCAGTCCGTAGAGTTCCTGGGGGTATTCGTCCCACTTGACAAAATCCTGTACCGGCTCAATAAACTGGTATTTTGGTTGATGATTTTTTACGTAGCAATACGCCATTTTCGGGTCTATTTCGTTAAAACCGACCACATCAAAGCCCGCTAATTTGTAGCCCATTGTCGAACCGCCTCCGCAGGCAAAACAGCTGAAAACCGTGCCTTTGTCCTTTGTAAATTTTGTTTCTGATAATTTCCAGTTGTAGTGATATTTCATTTTTTTTAGTATTTTTGCACCTCTGACCTTAAATAGCAACAAAACCCGAAAACCCGCAGAAGACATTTTTGTCCTCCGTAGGGCTTTCGGGTTCGTTATTAAAAAAGGTCAGAGTTTTTTAAAGCGGAGGGCATTTTTTTTATTGTCGCCCTCAAGACAATTTTTAAAGTTGTTTTAAAATCAGTTTAAACCTTTTGTTCGGCTTCTCCGTTTACAATTTTCCGGCACACTTCATACACGGCATCGGCAATCGCTCCACCGCCTTTTTCTTTTTCACGAAGCACGTAACTGCTGAACGTTCCGTTTTGGTCGTAACTGCCGCCCATTACCTGCGTGCCTGTGTAATTCTCATCGCCCTCTTTGCCACACATCACTTGGAAATGCACCTGTAAAGGACGGCTGTCGTTCTCATACTCGTAACTAAGCGTTACCGTATTGCCGTTGATAGTTGTTTGAGCCGTTTCGCTCACTCGTTTGTTGATGATTGTTAATTTGTCCATTGTTTTTTATTTTAGGGGTTAGGTTTTAGGGGATAGAGATTAGGAATTAGCCAATAGCCATTAGGGATAAAACCCGACAGAGTAAGCCCCCTGTTTGGCTAATGCCTATTGGCTCTCCCCTTATCTTAATTTCTATGCGATACTATGTAATAATTGCCTTGACAGTACTGCAACACAAGCGTATCGCCTCTTGCCATTTCTATATTTCCGTTGTAACCGCTATAATTATTTGCGTTATTGTCTAATAAATATCCATTAACAACGCCCTCAATTTTTATAGCATTCATGGTGTTTTTTCCCAAGATTATTTTTAGTTCAAACGTACAAGCCCTACCGCTGTTCGCTGCTTCTATTTGGGCTTTAGTAGGTAAGTATACATACGTATATCTTGAGATGACCGTAAAGATATACGTATGTGTTTTTCCGATGTTTTGTACAATCGTATTCGAAAAGGCTTCGCCCACATATCCGTCTTCAAAAGCAACAATGTTACCACTTGCCAATAATGCAATATTATGTCCTGTGGCGTTTTTCGCATCAAGCGAAAGGGCTACGTTGTCTACGGGGGAAAAGGCATACCCTTTCGGAATGCTATTTCTGACTTTCACATAAGGAACATCAGACGCTAATGCCCCCGTTGAGCCAATCATCACATCATTAACCACCCCTCTGGTATTTCCGTTTTCACGAAATAAAACTAAAGACGGGCTTAGGGAAATATGATTTGTGTTGACTGCCCATGTATCATTGGAAGTGTTGTTGCCGTTATAGTCTTCTGATGATGATGTTGTCAAATATCCACCAATAATATTGAATTTCCCAATCTTTCCTTTAGTGGCATTAATCTCTCCTGTAAATTTTCCGTCTACTGCTTCGATTTTTCCTTTAATGGTTGCGTTTTCAGCGTGCAACATTCCTCCTTGTGTTACACGGAACGGAGCGTTGTTTCTGTTTTCAAATTTTGCACCTGCGTAAAACCGTACATCGGTGTTGTTTGCACCAACGCCTGTGATACCTGCATTCGCCCCGACCGAGTTGCCTACTTGGAGTGTTCCTGTGGCGACGGCATTGCCTACGATGCTCGTTTCGGTCAAAAAGTCCGTTTTTTTAGCTAAATTATTGGCGGTGGTCTGGGCGTTCAGGGCTTCGGCACGGGTGGTGGCTATCTGCTGGGCGAGTTGCGACTGTACGGATTGGATTTGAGCGTCAATATTGCTATATTGGGTATTTATTCCTTGCGGAATACCGTTGATTACACGTGTTTCGATTTCGGCATGAGGTGCTGTTGCGGCATCGCTTGTACGGACTTCCAATCCACCGCCTTTGCCGATGCCCGGAATACCTACCAACGCATAAGGGTATCGCCCATTCGTAATAGGGATACTCCCTCCGCAACGGTGTATGGCATTCATAAGGGCGGTATCAATATTAATAGCGTCAAATGAAGTTAATAATACAATTGCGTTCATATCCAAACTCATCAGCTTGTTAGCTAACTCTGTCCGTGCGGCAGCACTGCCGTACACATCGTAAAGATTTGAAAATGCTACGTTTAGACCAGACCTACCCAGCACATCAAGGCGTAATCCCCTACCACCGCCATCGTGAACAATTTTATTACTGACCTTAATAATTCTTGAGGCATTCCTATTATACCCTGTCCCCCGAATATAGATGTTTCCCAGCTTGTCTAATTCTTCGGCTTTTGCGATAGCTTGATTTAATTTTGCCTGTGCATCGGCAATGGCACGTTTTTCTTCTGCCGTAACGATACCGTCAGCGTGTGCTTTGGCTTTGGTTTCCGCTAAATCGGCTTTGGCTTGTGCCACGTTAATGGCTTTCTGTTCCGCTTGTGATACTTTACCGTCAGCGTAGGCTTTTACGAGGTTTTCTTTGAGTGCGTCTTGTGCCTGTGCATAGGCTTTGGCGGTAGCGAGGGCTTCTGCTCCTGCGTTACTTGCCTGTGCTTTAGCGTAGGCTTCCCAAGCCGTTTTGCTCATGGATTGGGCTTCCCCTATTTTGGTCTGCATTTCGCTTTGCAGGTCTTCGGGAGCGGGCGTCCAGTCGGTGGCTCGGTTGCCTCGTTCGAGCTTAATCCAATGGATAGTATTGGTCTTCGTGCCTGTGTTGTTACCATAAACATACAGAGCCATTCCACGCCCTTTAGAAATATTAAGGTTAAAGTTGTTTCTCCAAACCATAGTTTTAGAAGTTTTTCCCAAATGAAAATCAACAATAACAGCTCCTTCGTTACCGTTGCCACCTCCGTTGAACAATCCCAAATAACAACCCGGTGCTAAATCGGCTTTCACCGATAACGTAATGGTTTCGCCTACTTTTATTTCTTCCGCACAAACGTAGGTATGGATGCGGTAGTTCGTATTGGTAATGGTTTTACCGCTATCCAAGAGTAAATTCCGTCCGCCAATCTGCAAGCCGTCAATTTGTGAATTTGTGTGGGCATTGGCTTGGTTTACGGCATTCGCCTGTGCCGCATTGGCGAGGTTCTGCGTTTGGGCAAGGGCGGGGCTGTCGGCTTGGAACGTAACCCTGCCGACAAAATTGATTCGGTCTTGCAACAACTCTATATAATCCCCACCGTTTGGCGAGGCAATCCGTCCCGTAGTGATTTCGCCCGGGCTGACCTGCGTAAAGCCATAGGTGGTTTTTATTCTACGGAAACCGTTTTCAATGCTTCCCAAGCTCCCCGCCTCAAAGTGGTAATATACAGAGTCTTGTTCTACGCCGATTTGGTGCTGGCTGACCAATACATTAGCATTCGTGCCGTGTCGTTGGGCTTTGATGTAGATGTAATGATAGCCGTTGCCGATACCTGTCTGTACACTGGCAGGGAGTTGCCACGTTCGCGGAGTATCTTCCAATGTCAGATGTATGAGTTGCCCTGCCGTGTTGCGGACGGCATTGTTATTTTCAACCGTCAGCACTACGTTCGGAAGGCTGAACTGTTGCAGACGGCTTCCTACCGATAGCATTTTGGTTTCAATCGAAAGCGGTTTTATCCGTTCGGCATCAAAATAGCCTTCGCCGTCAAACACATTGTCGTGTACCTCACGGGCGAAATTATAACTTCGTTTTGCCAACTCAGCATTGTAGCGGTCGGTACGGACGAGTGCCGTCTGCCGTTGTTCCGCCCCAATATAATCACGTACAATCTTAGCTATTTCAGCTCGCTCCGCCACATCAAACTGCACATCGTACTGATTGCTCAAACTCTTGGTTAAGCGGATAACACGCAATTCATCATTCAATGAAAAATCCGAATCCTTGACCCGAACCGTCAGTCCGAGTGCAATGTTTACATTTTGCTCACGGAAATACAGCGGGTCAGTGGCGAGTGTATATTGCACCCGCTGACGGCTATTCTCATCCAAGTAGCGTTGTGTTTCAGACTGCAATTCCGCTTCGGCATTGTCAATATAGCGTTGCGGCATGATGATGTCCGTCAGCACATAGGTGTCGCCAACGGCAGGTCGTAAGGCTTCGCCCGGCACGTCCAAATGTTTTTCGTTTTTGTTCTTGACCAGCGTATATGTTTTCGTAGAACTGTTGTACCCTTTCTCTTTGATTTCAAACTGATAGCCTGCGAGTTGTCCTTTTAAAAAATTAACCTTAGCCGATACGCCGTTGATAAGTACCGTCGTACCGTTGGCGTTGCGGGCGTTTAAGTCAAAATCCATACCGCTGTCCGTAAATTTCAACGGATTGGAAGCATCGACCGCCGTAACCGTACCGATACGTCTTGGATATATTTCATCAAACACCTGCGTATGCTCAATAACGCCGTACAGATCGGTATTTTTTTCAAGGAACGGCACCGCCATACGCAGGTTCGGGCTGGCATTGCGGTAATTGCCGGGGATGTTTTTATCCGAACCTACGGCATACAGTCTTGTAACCACGTTGCTCCCCTGCATCGGCTCACGCAACAATGACCGAAGTCCTTTGGCTTTGCCGTATTCAAATTGATACCCACTTACACCCTGCCGTTTGGTCAAGTGAACGGATTTGTTGCCGTCCACCCAATATTCCACCTCAAAGGCTTCGGCTATCTTTGCCAAAGCAGAAAGACAGTTATCGCCGTCAAAATCAAGGGACTTGGCTTCGGTATCGTCTACCGTTCCGAGTGTCCAACCCATATCTAACCGATTGGCATTTTTTACCAATAAATCCAACATCATCCGTGCATTGCCTACGATGTGGAACTGCGGCCGCGTGAGGGCGTTATTTTGGTCGGGAAAAAAATACTGTACTTTTGCCAGTTCATATTTAATACCTTGAAATTCCAATTGATACGCAAATTCACGGCTGCTCCACTTCTCGCAACCGGGTTCTGCCGCCAAGTAATATTCATTGCCATATACGCGCACGCTGTCGCCGATATGGAAATCCACCGCTTGGGTAAGCGAAAACTGCATCGAAACGGTTTCTTCGCCCATAATGCCTGCCGTTAGCGTGCCTTCGGGACGCACGGAAGCCACTACCGTATCTTTTCGTTTTATCTCGTATATCATTGTACTACAATCGTTATTTCAAATTTCACAAATACTTTATTGACACCTTTGAGCCGCCGGCTGCTTTTCTGGAACTCGCCCGATTTTCGGTAAAAAAACGAATATGTCCGTCCGTGGTCGGCGATGTACAGGCGTTGCCAGCCCGGTTTTTTCAATTCGTCAAAAAACGCATCGTAATGCCGCCAAAACGAAGCATCATCGTCTGCCATAAAAGCTCCATTCAGCACCACTTCTTTGTCATTGAAGCGGGGCATACCGAGGTCGTACTCCGTGCCGTTTTCTTCCCGCCAATCGTTGGAATGGGTTTCTTTCCTTTCGGGAAATGCCAACAGGCTTGCCGTTCCAGTTTGAATAATCAACCCGAAATCCGCATACATATTTTTACCATTAATAGTATCTTCGAACATATTTCCAATTTATTTTAAGGACGTATTCCGTTGCCGGCAAGCGAGCCGTCCGGTTTTTTAATTTCCGTTTCAATGCTTTTTAAAGTATCTTTCATCGCACCGAGGTGCTCGGTATTATTGGCGGTACGGCGGGTATTGATTTCTATCTGCAATTGCACGGCCACCATACGGCTCGTTTCGCTATACAGGTTCGCAAACCCCTCTTTGTTGATGCGGTTGGTTTCGAGTTGTGCCAGCCGCAGTCCGCCAAATTGCCCCGCCAATAAGTCGGCTTGTTCGGCAGTAATGCCTTTAACGGCTCCTTTGAGCGTATTCTCGGTACTTTCATCCTCACTTTTAAAGGTATTGAAACCGTGCTGTTTGGCTTTGTTCCGTGCCTGTTCCATAGCCTCGTTAAAAGCCTCCGAGCGTTCTTGCATCGCATCGTAGAACCGCCCGAAATCATCTACCCAATCACCATCGCCACCAATGTCTTGCGATGCCGCCATTTCTTTCTCCAATTGCGTGAATACGTCATTGAATATCTGGTGAAAAATCATTGACGAGATGATATTTTCTACTACTTTTTCTATGGATTCTCCCATACGCAAAGCGGCATCTTCACCCGATTTAAAGGCTTCCACGAGGTCGTTCTTTAAGTTATCGCCCAACTGCCCCGACAGTTCCGTGATGACTTCTTTGATTTGCTTACGCGATTCTTCCAACTGACGGTTCCATTCAATAATATTATCAAGAATAAGGGCGGTTTCGTCGTTGACAAGTTTATTTGCTTTTAAACTCTCGGCAAGGGCTATATTGACTTTCAGCATTCCGTTTTCCGACCGCTCAATGAGCTCCGGATATTCTTGTAGAAGCCCTACGAATCGGTCTTTTTTCTTTTTACCGGCGAAAAGTCCACCGACAAACCCAACAACAGCACCAACGGCAGCTCCCACTACATTACCGATTACAGGAACAACAGAACCGATTGTTGCCCCCAAAACCGCTCCCGAAGCCGTCATTGACCCGACAGTTCCCCAATCAACGGCATTCCTCTGCCCGCTTTTGACCTGCCCTTTTTCCATCAGCTTAGCGATGGCCGCCTGCTGCTCTTCATTTGCTTTGGTCATTGCTTTGAGTCCGTCGCGGACACGCCCTGCGTAATCTTTAACAAAACTGTTTTCGCCCAAAATGCTTTGCAAACGCATTTGTTCCACCAAACCGGCATTGTATTGGGCTTGGAAGCCTAACACCGAGAGGTAATATTCTTCCTCTGCCTGCCGTCTTCGGGCGGTCGCCGAAGCAATAGTGCTTATCATACTTCCTGCTGCCGCTATACCTGTTGAGATACGCTCGCCTTTGGAGGTGTTTTCGTTGAAATTTAAGGCTTTGGTAAGATTGCCCATATTGCGGGCAATGGCACTGAGTGCCGAGCCTGCCTCGCCCAATCCCGATGCACCGATACTGTTGCCTAAATCTTCAAATGCCTCCGCCAAATGCCCGACGGATTCGGCAACCTGCATGACGTCTTCCGTTTTTTGACGGTTGAGCGTTTCTTCCGCCTGCTGTATCTGCCGCAATATCTTGGCTTTCATCTCGGCACTCATCTGTACGGTATCAATGAGTTTCCGTGCATTGGCAATCACAATGCGGGCTTCGCGGACGGTCAATTGGCGGATGCCCTCAAATAATTCGCGGTAGCTCGCTAATTTCTGTGCGTTGTTATCGTCAAGGTCTGCCAGTTCTTTTTCGTGCCGTTGCCGTAGTTCTTCCGCTGCGACATCTTCGCCCTGTTCCAACAGTTTTGCCCGCTTTTCTTGGTAGGTTTCAATAAGTGCGGTGCGGGTCTGTTCGTAATTCAGCAAGTCGGCAAGCTGGTCTTGGAACAGCCGTTCCTGTTCTTCGCTGTACCTCTTCAGCTCGCTGATGAGCATCTGGTAGCGTTCCGACTGTTCGGCGGTAAGTCCGTTGCCGTCCGAAGTGGTTTGTAACCGGTTGATTTCCGCTTGCAAACGCTGTCCATAATCCGCATATCCGTCCAATTCCGCCTGCAAGCGTTTGTCGGCTTCCGTCTTACCTATTTTGGTTTTTAGGGCTTCGTACCGCTCGAACAGTTTCCTTTGTTCGCCCAATTCGGTTTCAAGAGCCTTCGTTTCTTGCCGGTAACGGAGGGATTCTTCGGCTTTGGTTTGCAGGCTGTCCAATCCGCCAAGAGGAATTTTTAGGCTGTTGCCGGCATCGGCATTGAAGTCTTTTACTGCCTGCCGCACTTTGTCGAATTTTTCCCTAAGGGCTTTCAGTTCCTGCTCGTTACGGTCATACGTCTGGTGGGCATATTCGCGGTCAAGGGCAGCAAGCTGGTCAAGAAGCTGCCGGTAAGCATCGGTGGTTTTTTTCGTGTCGGGGGTTGTATCATCGTCTGTCAAATTGAAGTTGAACATACCCGCAATATCTTGGAATTTTCCGTTCAAACTGTTGTATAAAGCGGTTGCCGTTTCTTCAATTTCTTTTGTTTTTCCGTCTAATTTGGCACTTTCTTCCTGCAATTTGGCAAACTTCTCTTGTGCCTCTCCCCACAATACCCCAAGCATACTGTAACTTCCGTTGAGTACTCCGACCCGCTTTTGCACCATCGCTATCTGTTGGGCGGTGCCCTTGTTCGTAAAGTCCAATCCGTCGAGCGAGGTTGTCGTTGCCTGCTTACGGGCTATTTCATTTTTTACTTTTTTAATGGCCGCGTGCCACTCATTGGTAAGATTTATTTTTTTCGTCTCGTTTTTGATGACTTCTTCGTTCATTTCCAAGGCTGCATTGGCCGCCGATTTGTAGAACATCATCTGAATGTAGGCATCGCCCTTATTGATTAGGTTTTGTTCCGCCCTGGCAAAATCATTGGTTCTGCCCATTACATCGCCTAAGGTCTTGTTGTATTGTTGCAAGGCATATTCTTTGTCGGCAATTCCCTTTCTTGCCAACTCAAAATCCGACCGGAGTTGGAGTATATCCTTTCGTGCTTTTTGAAATTCCGTACCTTCAAAAGCCTTATTGAGTGCCTCCATGCGCATTTTAAGACCGTCAATCTGCCGTCCGCCCTGGATTACGCCCGCCAGCCAATCGCCTATTTCTTTGCCGTACACTGTCAATAGCGTAATGCCGACCGACAGTACCGTGTTCCAACTAAACAATGCCCCTATTAATTGCTTCCATACCGGAGTGGCCTGCTTGCCCGATGTTGCAAGCCCCGCATTCTCGGTACGTAGTTTTTCTACGGCTTTGGCTACGCGGGGAATGCTGTTCGCCAACCTTGACATACCCGACTCGGAGGTTACTACGAAGGTAGTCATATCGCCCGCCATTTCCTTGACGGATTTATTTAGATACGCCGTTGATTTTGCCGAACTCCCGGCTTTGTCGTTCATCTCCCGAAGCATTTCCGTATAGGCTTCTTGGCTTTCGGTGGCTTTACTGACCGTGCTGGTATATTGTCCCATGACTCGTGAGAATTGGGCTAATTGGCGGTTCATACGTTCAAAATTCTGCCGCCCGCGATTGACCGATTGGTCGAGGTCGGTTAGTTCGCCGCTGAGCCGGTCGGCATTCTGTTCTGCCGTTTCCGTCCGCATCGCAATTTCAAGTTCTATGGGTTCTAATTCGTTCATTACTATTAATTAATGCATTAACCAGTCTTTCAGTTCGTCATCGCTTTGAAAGGATGTTTTTCGGTTCTTGACCATTCGCGGAGCATCGGCAATCATTAAATTTAATTCCAAATAGGTCATTTTCAAGATATTTTCCTTGCTCCACCCTGTTTTTTCGGCAATATGAAAAATAAAGCCTAAGACGCTATGGAAGCCTTCGCCTCTTAACTCGTCTCCTCTGTTGGACTCATCATCATCGGTTGTGTAATCCTCGTTTTGCCGATAAATCTGATAGTGGCTATAAAATCCGACACACCGCCTTGTGTCATAATCAAACTGAATAGATAGCTTACTTCTTCTTGCGAGAGTGATGCCCGTAACGCTTTTGCTAACCGAACCGTTTTGCGGAGTTGGTACGGATTATTACGTACTGCCATAGCGACAATGCGACTAACACGTACTGTATCGGACAGCACTAAGTCCATCGCTTGATGAAGCGTTATATCTTCTTGATGTTGCTTAATTTTAGCGTATTCGCCTGCGATGCCGAGCAGGGTTTCGCAAGTCGGCACCGTTACGGTCAGCGTTTTTTTCCGTTTGAAAAAAAAGAAAAGAGGTGCGGTAACCTGCACCTTGACACCTCTTTTCAGCAACAAATCCACTACATTGCTTTCTGCTTCCATACTATCCGATGATTACTGCGGGTTTGCCGGGTGCCGGCGACACGGGACGAAGGGTTACTTCAAGCAGTGTCATCGCATTTTTGACGAATTTGGCGTTGAACTTGGCAATCACGCGGGCTTTCGGGAATTGGATTTTCATCCCTGTATTGGTCGTGATTTCAACGGCAAGGTGTATGTCGGGCGTAACGACCGGCTCACTCCACTTGCTGTCAAGCACCGTTCCGCCTTTCAGTTTTTTCAAAAGCTCGGGCGAATAATCAAAAGTGGAAAACTTAACGTTTTTCGTGCCTTTTCTCGAAAACACCATTACGGGGTCATCGGCTTGGTCGCAATATTCTTCGTCAATCTGCGGGTCATCTTCCACAAATTCACAACTGTCGCGGTAAGTACGGCATAGTTCTTTCAATTCCGAATCGTTCGGAAATGTGCCGTCTTCTTTAGGTTCGGCAGACTTGATAGCCTGCAATCCGTAGGTTTTTATTTCTGCCATATCTTTTGGGGGTTAGGTTTTAAAGGGTTTGTTTTTAGCTCAGGCTCGGTTGGCTCTGTCGGTTCGGGGTTTCTTGAAAATTCCCTAACCGTTGCATCGCCCAATTGCTTGGCGTGGTCTTGTGCATAGCGTTCGGTTGAAAATCCTTGACCGTCGGTGGTCATATAGATTTTATCGAATGGGGTGTGGAGGGCCAAGAGTTTCCCGGCTTCTTCTTGTAAGGCTTCTTCTGTCATTTTAAAACGGTTTTAAAAATTAATTAAATCGTATTGTAATCCTACGCCGATATAAGGCGACGGACGGAGGTTTCCCGAAGCGATGTGCCAGCCGTATCCCGCCTGCACGCCCAATCCGAACGGTCGGGGTTTGGGGTGTTCTATCCGGAAGGTTTTCAGCCCGTGAATGGTTACGCGGGGGTCATCCGAATAGATATGGACATAGCGGTTCTTAGCATTCCAAAAGTATTTCCGCTCATCGTACCGCACCATATTCAGACTTACATCGTACCGGAGCCACAGACTGTCTAATGACGGACTGTACCGCAATTGCAACCATTTGTCGGCAAACTGCTTATCGCCCGAAGAGGTTTCTGCCAGCTTGATTTGGGCGGTCAATTTTCCGTTGACACGGTTAATTTCATTCATTTTGTCAATCGAAATCCGCAAGGCACGCTCCAAACTGTCGGCATACGTTTTGGTAACTGCCAAATGTTTTTCGGCGGTATTATCCTTGACATACACATCTTTGAAAACGGTGTGCGTAATGCTGTCGCGGACGTATTGCCTTACGGTTTCGGCTTTTCCGCCCAAGGCTATCAGTTCCGTGATGCGTTGGTCTTTTTCGCTGCGTTCCGACTGCTGGCGGAAGTTCCACGTCAGGCTTGCGATGAGTGCCAAAGTGAGGGCAATGAGGGTTATTCTTTCTTTCATTTTGTCAATATTTGATTTACTAAAGGCTTCGTCCGCTCTACGATGCTGTCCATTTTTTCGCTCCTCGCTTTGTAAAAGAGCATACTTTCATACAGCAGGATTCGGTCTTGGCGTTCGCTTAACAGCATATCGTAGAGTTCTTTTTTTTCAACTTTGCAAACCACCGCATTGGTTTCGATGCGATGGAACAGGGTTGCTATCACACTCGCGGATACCAACAGTAAGCCGATAAGCAAGGCTATCACAACCGCCTTAGTCTTTGTGTTGATATCGTCAATCTTGAACGGCTGTGGCAATTTCATAACTACGGGTAATACGGTTTCAAATTCAGTTTTTATAGATGTTTTTCTCGGCGATTCCGATGCTCCGTAACCATTTTGGTACATCAAATGACGGGCAGGCTTTGGCGGCAAATTGGCAATGTCCGGCAATCAGCACATCGGGGTTACGGGCGATTGCTTTCTTTACGTACTTTGCCAGTGTCGCCCGTTGTGCAGGCGTTCGGGTGTCTTTGGGTTTCATGTCCTTATCTGTACCGCCCACATACACCACGTGTTTTGCCACGCTGTTAATGCCGGCAACACCGTTGGTTATTTCCCACGCATCGACCCACGCATCATCATTATTCCCAACAAGCCGTTCTTCCGCACCGTTCAAGTGAATCATATCGGTATAACCGACTTGCTTCCAGCCCCGTCCTTGCGGTTTCGGACGGAGGTGCCAACGGCGGATGTCGTCCGCCGTAACCTCCCTTCCCTCCGGTGTTGCCGTGCAATGAATTACCAAGTATCGTTGTGGCCGTCGTTTCATTACACGCTCGCCTGTTTGATGACCAACAATCCTTTCACGTCATTCCGCATCGGACGACCGCCACAACGTACCAAGAACGAATAAATATCGCCGTAGTAAGTCGGGTCGGAAATATTGTCAAAAACATTAATTTCGCCCAACGCCCGGCATACGCTGTTCTTGTGCCACGCCAATGCCACCCCGGCATCGGTTGCCGCCCCGACGGCTCCCCACGCTTTTTTGCCGGTTGCCGAGAATACCCCCACCGTGCTTCGCATTAAAATGTCGAAGCCGTAGAGTTTTCCGACAACACCATTTTTTACATCGACCGAAGCATGGAAAGCATACGCCTCTTGCGAAGTCAAGCTATCCAATAACTGCGAGTACATTTCGGCATCGACCAAAAGGTAACGCTCGGTTTGCGGAATGTTTTGTGCGTTGAATTTTACCATTGCCCGCTTCACATCCGCTTTGGTAAACAATTTGCGGTTGCCTGTTGCCGAGGGCGTGTGTGCCGCTACGCTTGCCCCCGAAGTGTCGATGCTGTTAGCTACCTCAGGAAACCACGAATGCAACAGGGCTTCATTGACGGTTTCAATGAGTTTCGCACGGTCTTGGCTGATGACACTCTCACGCTTGTTGTACGATAACTCTACCGTTTCGGCGTGCGGAATGCGGATAGGGTTGGTCGTGAACTCGTCCAACGGAAAGGTCAAGTCCACATCTTGCCGTGTGCTGACCGTTGCCGGAAACGTACTGCGGTTTTTTTCCACACCCGAAGCGGCACCGGCATTGGGAACGTGAACGGTTTTGCCTTGCGTAACGAACTCGTCGGCGTTGAATGCTTTGCTGGCGAATGAGTTGTCGGCGAACAATCCTTCAACGATGGTACTCATCCAAATTTCTTTTTGTATTGCCATTTTTTCTATTGATTTTTAAAGGTTAGACATTTTGGGGTTTGACACCAAATTTTGCTTCGTATTTTTCTGCGTACAACGAAAAATCGGAAGCCTTTATTTTTGGTAACAAGCCTTGTCGGTCAAGCTCGTCCCAAGACAAGTTCGCATAGCTGTTTTTATCCGCTGTTTGCACCGTAGAAGCTACTTTTTCCCGCTTGGGCAAGGCTTGAAGCAGTGCCAAGGCTTGCGAAAGGTTGGTTTCGGCGACGGCATCAATGGCTTGTGTGGCGTTGGCATCAATACGGCCGTCCTTGACGGCAGCATTTTTTTCGGCAGTAAAAGCAAGTTTCAACCGTTCGTTTTCTTCTTTAGTTAAGTCCGCCAACTGCTTGCGTAAGCCGTCGCGTTCTTCCGTTAAATCCGCCAAGTTGGCAGTAAGTTCGGTTACGGCTTCCAGCACGGCAGTATTGTCAGCCGAAGCATTTAAGCCTAATTTTTTTAATACATTTTCGTTCATTATGTCCTTTTTTGGGGTTGCATTTTTTTTTACCGACAGACAGAGTTGCTGTACCTGCTGTTCGGTCATCAATTCGCCCGATTTGGCGTATAAGGCAATGGCGTGGGCATTGCTTGGCACGGCTACAATCGAAGCCTCCATGAGTTCGCATTCTTGCAGTACCAATTTATCGCCGTCCCATTGCAGGTCTTCTTTTTTGAAAGAAATACCGATGCTTGCTCCTTTGATTTTTCCCCGCCCTACTTTACGGACGACTTCCTTACCGTCGGCATCTTCGGTATCAAAATCGGGCGAAGCCAGCAGTTGGGTGCCTTGCCTGCGGATATCCGCCCACGAGCCTAACACATCCTTCGTGTGGTTGCTATGATTGTTAAGCATCACAGGGTTGCTCAGAAAGCGTTCCAATCGGATGCCTTCGGTAAGGACATGGAAGCCGTAAGAGTTGCGGACGGTTTCGTCGCTTAGTACAAATGCTGTCATGGCGGTTGTTATTGATTTTCGGTGCAAAGTTGCACCAGCTGTTTCAGTCCGTAAAATCGGCTATTTTTTTAACAGTCATTTTAAGAGTAAAATACCCTCATTTTAACAGTAAAAAAAATACCCGATTTCTGCAAAAACAAGAGATGACGGAGCTTTGCACCATAAAATAGCGACTATGGCACGAATGACCAAAGACAAACAAGAACGACTTAAAGAGCATGCCCGACTGCTTTATGTTTCGGAAGGCATCCAAACACAACGGGAACTTGCCGAACGCGTGGGCGTGGGCGAACGCACCATAGGAAAGTGGATTGAAGACGAAAATTGGAAACGGCTCAAGCAAAATGTGGTACTCACACGCCAAGAACAATATGCGTATTTGATGAATGAACTTGAGCAACTGAACGCCTTTGTAAAAAATTCCGCATTGGGTTTTGCCGACAGTAAAGTAGCCGATACCCGCCGAAAACTTATCCGCGACATTAAAGATTTGGAAGCCGAATCGCTGGGTTTGGCGGAAATCATCAGCGTACAAGTAGAGTTCTTGACTTTTGTGCGTCAGCACGATGCCAAGCAAGGGTTGGCGGTTGCCGAATTGTCCGATTTATTCATTAAATCAAAATTGTAATGGGAAAGCAACTCAAGGCACAAGACCGTAAGGCATTTGATTTTTGGGAAAAGTACTACAAGAACTTTAACGCCAAAGACCAAATCGACCTGAACGAATCGGCTTCGGAAAAAAAGAAACGCATACAGGCGTTGGAAGCCGACCCCGAAGCGTGGTTCAGCTACTATTTTGCCAAATACTGCACACACGAGCCGATGCCGTTTCATACCAAATCAACCAAGCGGGTAATAAACAATGCCGAGTGGTACGAAGTGCGTCCGTGGGCAAGGTCGTTATCCAAGTCGGGGCGGTCAATGATGGAGTTTATTTACTTGGCATTAACCGGCCGGAAGCGGTTTATCATCATCGCATCGGCGACTAATGAAAGTGCGGTACGCCTGCTTAAACCGTTTAAACTCACGTTTGAAAACAATAAACGAATTATCAATGATTATGGCGTGCAACAGCATTTCGGGCATTGGCGTGATGACCAGTTTACCATTCGTGCCGGGGCAATGTTTGTAGGCGTTGGAGCGGGAAACGCCCCCCGTGGGGCAAGAAATGAAGAAGTACGTCCCGATGCCATTATGGTTGATGATTTCGACACCGATGAGGATTGCCGAAATACGGATATTGTCGATAAAAAGTGGGATTGGTTTGAGCGGGCTTTGTACGCCGCCCGTGACCCCGCAAAACCGCTTTTAGTGCTGTTCAACGGAAACATCATTGCCGATTATTGTTGCATCAAAAAAGCAATGCTCAAAGCCGATTTTTACGAAATCGTAAACATCCGAAATGCCGAAGGTAAGAGTTCGTGGCCGTCCAAGAACAGTGAAGAAGCCATTGACCGAACGCTTTCCAAAATATCGGCGGCATCGGTACAAGGCGAATATTTTAACAATCCGATAAGCATAGGCAAAGTGTTCCAAGCCCTGCATTACGGCAAGGTACAACCGTTTTCAAAATACAAATTTTTGATTGCCTACACCGACCCGTCGTACAAGAAAAAAGCCGACTACAAGGCAACGGCTCTCGTGGGTAAGTATAAAGACGAATACCACGTGTTGTGGGTTGGTTGCGACCAAACGGGTATTGCCGAGATGCTGGATTGGCAATATGAGATTTTAAAAATGGTGGACGGTAAATCGCCCGTATACTTCATTTTTGAATGGCCTTGGATTGACGATAGTTTGAAGCTCGAAATCGACAAGGCAAACAAACGGCACGGCATTACGTTGGCTATCAAGGCCGATGAACGCAAAAAGCCCGAAAAATTCTACCGCATCGAAGCCTTGCTTGAACCGCTGAGCCGTGCCGGAAAACTTGTTTTTAATGAAAAATTGAAAGGCAAGCCTTTTATGGAGGCTATGGAATTTCAGTTTTTAGCACTATCGCCCACCAGTAGAGCCAATGACGACGGACCCGATGCAGTGGAAGGTGCGGTTTGGAAAATCAACCACAAACTACGGTTTGAAGAAAATACCGCACCGCCCAAAATTTGGGAAGCACCACCGAACCGACACCGGTATTGACAGGTAAAGGCAAAAGCCAAATAGCCATTAGGCAATAGGGCTAAGCCGACCGCAAGAGTAAGCCCCTATTTGGCTATTGGCTACTGCCTAATTCCTAACCCCTAAAACCTAACCTAATGTATCTAACGCTTGAAGAATTAAACACACACGCCTACAATGAGGAGTTGCAAACCCTTATCCGTGGCGATGAAACCATTGCCCTTGCCGCTGTGGATGTGGCGGTGGAATTTGCCAAAAGCAAACTGGCAAAACACTACGACACCGAAGCCGTATTCTCGGCAACGGGCAACGACCGCAATGCTTTGGTGCTTAAAATCGTCAAGGATATTGCCGTATGGGAACTCATCGGATTAGCCAATCCGGGGCTTCATTACGAAAGTAAAAAATTCCGATACGAACAGGCGGTGGATTGGCTTACGGCGGTTTTCAAAGGAATGCCCGCCGACCTGCCCAAACGCCCCGACGAGCCAAGCCGTGCCAGTTCATTCAGTTTTCACTCAAACCCCAAACGTAACAACTATTTTTAATTATGGCTGAAATAGGATTTAAAAAGAAAAACAAGGCGGTTAAAATCAGCCAAACGCTGGTTGTCCGACCACCGCAACGCACCCCGCAGGACATCAGCCGTTGGCGTTCGGCAATACAGCAGGCTGACCGCGGGCGTATTCACACCCTCGTGGAACTGTACAACGACCTGCTCATTGATGCCGTCCTGAGTTCGGCGGTGGAAAAGCGGATTATGGCAGTAACCAATGCTACCTTATTGTTTTCTGCCAATAATAAAGAAGTAGAAGCAATGGCTGACCTTATCGAAACTCCCGAATTTGAGGAGTTCCTTCGGGAAGTCATGCTCTCGAAATTTTACCCGAAAACGGTGTTGGAATTGGACTTCCAAGACGGCTTCAAAGTAGTCAGTATCGACCGTCGGCATCTTGACCTTGAAAATAAAATCATTGCCAAATCCGTAGGCGATACACAAGGTATTTCTTATGAAAATGATGATTTTCTTATCCACTTAGGAAAAGAGGGCGATTTGGGGCTATTCGTCAAGACCGCACCGCATGCCATTATGAAGCGGAATGGTACAGGCGATTTTGCCCGCTATGCGGAACTCTTTGGCATTGATACGCTCGTTGGCTATTATGACCCCGAAGACGAAAGCGGACGCTCGGAAATGGAATCGGCATTCCAAAAGCGGGGCGGTTCGGCAAGTATGACCATGAGCAAGAACAGCGAGGTCAAAACTATCGGTACGCAATCGCCCGGCACGGTGGACATTCACGAGCGGTTTTTAAGGCTCTGCGACGAACAGATGCTCATTGGCGTACTCGGTCAGACGATGACCACCAAAGACGGAAGTTCCTACTCACAGGGCAAGGTACACGCCGACACAGAGGATGACATCAATAAAGCCGACCGCCGTTTCGTGCAACGGATATTAAACAAAGAACTGCTTCCGCGATTGGAAAAGCGGGGCTATCCTGTCAAAGGCGGTTGGTTTCATTTTGCCGAAAAAAGCGAACGCCTGTCTAAAATAGATGAATTGGCGATTGCCAAAGGCGTGAACGAAATAGTACCCATTGACGAGAATCATTGGTATGAAAATTTTGGTCTGCCCAAACCAACAAAAGCCGGAAATCCAACCGAAAAAAAAGAGAAAAACGATACCGCAGATGCCGTAACGGAAGACAAAAAACTATCCGTGAGCCGCTTGGGTTTCTTTGACCGCCTAAAGGATTTTTTTGGGAATGCTCCCCACTGACCGTAACGCAGTATGGGGAGCTTGATTGGCAGGCATTGGATGCGTTGTATGAAGAGCACGATGCCTGTTGTGCCACGCTTACGGCTTCGGACGGCATGCCGAAGGATTGGGCAGACCATTTGGCGGACTTGTGGGTAGATGTGGTTGCGGGAATGTATCGGGACAAAGCACCGCCGAAAGAAGGAGTTGCTACGGAAATTGTCAAATCACAAGCCCAATTAATGACCGCACCGATAGGAGAAATCTTCGGTGACGTGGACTGGAACAGCCCCGATTACGTGTTGCGGGAATACATCAAACGCAATTTATGGGATTTTTCGGTAGCGAAAAACTATCAGGAAATCAAAAAATTGAATAACTTATTGCTCCGTGAAAATGGCAGTCTGCGACCGTGGCACGAGTTCAAAAGGGAAGCCCAAAAAGTGGTGGGAATGTCCGTCCGCCATTTGGAAACGGAATACCGCACCATTGTGGCAGGCGGACAGATGACGAGAAAGTGGCTTGAAATACAACGGGACAAACACCTGTTCCCTTACGTGCGGTTTGATGTGGTAAAAGACAATCGGGTAAGCGACATCTGCAAACCTCTTGACGGCGTGATTGTAACGGTTGATGACCCGATGCTGGCGTATTATTTTCCGCCCAACCATTTCAACTGCCGTACCGATGTAAGCCGTTTGCGGCGTGCCACGCCTACCGAAAAATACCGACTGCCAAAAATCCCCGAAGCCTTTAAAAACAATCCGGGCGTGAGTGGTAAAATATTTACAGAAAAGCATCCGTATTTTAAGGGAATGCAAACGAAACTATTGAGCGATTTGGATTATGTGGAAACGGACGGTATTTTAATTTCAACCAAAGCCGAAAAATGGTCAAAAAGCCCCAATGAAAGACCCCGCCAAATAGCGGAACACCAACGGCGTATCGAAGTAGCTAAAATAATGAAGGAATATCTTAATGCTAAGCAAGTGGAAGTGTTACCCGAAATAAAACCCGACCATTGGAGCTATGATTTTCATTTTGAAAAATCGCCTTATCCCGGTAAAGTTACCGACCTTAAAATCGATGGCGTATATTGGGAGGTTGAAAGCTACGAAAGAAAGTTTAGAATTGGTAAAATAAGCCAAATGATTAGCCACGGACAGGAGCAATCGCCGTATGTGATTATTAAACTAAACCATAAAGTGCATAAGCTGCGTGTTGTAGAACAAATAACCAACTTGCTTGAAAGAACTGATTTTCAGTTTTTAGCGAAAGAGGTCATTGTGATTTCAAATGAGGGCAAAGTGATGTTTCATTTAAAAAAAGACCGACCTTAGTAGATAATTACTAAGGTCGGTGGCCTCAAAATTTTGAGGGGTGTCAGAGGTATTAGCCCCGACACTGCAAATATACAAAAACTTTTTGATAACCAACAAATTACATCAAAAAATGGCAACTTTTCAAGGGAATATGGACGAAATCAAACGCAGGCTGGCACAAAAACTACGTGAACTACCACATTTATTAGGCGAAGAAGCGGTAAACTTTTCAAGGCAATCCTTTGATGTACAGGGGTGGCAGGGAGCGGCAATGCAACCGTGGAAGCTTCGAAAAGCCGTTACCAAATGGGGCAGACAAGATGACAGAGGGCGGGCAATTCTCATTAAAAGCGGTGCAGGGCGTAGAAGCATCCGCATACTGAAAGTTCAAGAAAACCGCGTACGGATAGCCGCAGGAGGCGAAGCCGCACCGTATATGAAAGCCCATAACTTCGGGTTTCGGGGGCAGGTAGCCCAAAATGTCAATGCCTTTACCCGAAAGATGAAAAACGGCAAAACACAGCAAGTTAAAGCCCATACCCGAACCATACACCAAAACCTGCCCAAACGGCAATTCATCGGCAATTCGCCGTATTTAAAAAGGCGGTTGCAACGCCTTGTAACATTGGAACTTAAATCTATTTTCAAATGAAAAAATTATACCTCAAACTTACCGAATTATTAGCAACCGTACCCGGACTGCGGTGGGTTGACCTTGATATGGGACAAATGCAGGACGAAAATCCCATGGTGGCATTTCCCTGTGCATTGCTTGCCATTGATGCCCTGCAAACGGAAAACATCAGCCGAAGCATACAGCACGTTCGTGGGGCATTTTCCGTCAAAATTTATGTACTGACGGCAGGTAATACGAATGTCCAAACACCCGAAATTCACAGAGAAAAAGCGTTGGCATATCTTGATTTGACCGAACAAATCCACAAAGTACTGCAAGGCTATGCCGATGCTAACTTTTACCCTTTCGAGCGGGTGTCGGCACGGCAGGAAGCAGGCAGACAGGGCGTAACGGCTATGGTTCTGAGGTTTGAAACCTCATGGCGTGATGATAGCTCCAATTAAGGAACGGATAGCGTTTGCTGAGTTCGCCCGTGTTAGTTTTTTGGTGCTTCAAGCGGGCTATTTGGT
The DNA here is from genome assembly GCA_030538675.1 of Capnocytophaga sp. Classification (GTDB taxonomy): domain Bacteria; phylum Bacteroidota; class Bacteroidia; order Flavobacteriales; family Flavobacteriaceae; genus Capnocytophaga. The sequence goes on along the minus strand of JAUNTM010000019.1, from coordinate 10,797 downwards.
GGCTGTTTTCATTGACCAGCTCATAAATGCGGGTTTCTGACACATCAAATTCCTGTTCCAGTAATTTGGTACAGACCTCATACCGCAATCCCATAAGGTCAGAATAAAAATAAAAGCGTGCCGCTAATTTTTCATTGCGGTACGCTTTTCTCTTATGTGTCGTTGTTACTGCCATACGGCAAAGGTACGAAAAAGAAGGTTATATTGTTGTTATTCCCTCATTCGGAATAAATACTTATCTCTCAATGCTGTATATTTCTCTATCTGTACGCTATCTTCAGCATATTTAACATGAGCATCGTATAAGATGTAGTTTTTATAATCTTCTTCATTGTGCCTTAAAATTCGTTCTATCTCTTTAAAATCGTTGCTTCTTCCCATCGTGTTGCCGAGTAAGGAATTGTACATGTTAATAATTTCTTTTTCTGGAATCACGCCGGACATTGCCATTCTCATATTTGTTCTCACAAATATAAATTCATTCAGACTTTCTTTAAATTCAGGACTACCAAGAGCTATATCAAACAACTCTTTGTCGCTCATTACCGGCTGAGCATTTTCATTCTGTTTTTTATTATTGTTGCAACTCAACAAAATGAAAAGAACTAAGATAATGGAATATATTTTCTTCATAAGGTAAAAGATTAGGATTTATTTCACAAAGATAAACAAACCGCTCGGAATTACCAAGCGGCTTACCATAGTTTTTTAAACCTCCCACCGCTTTTGGTTGAGATACGTTTCGGCATAAGGCATTGCCGTTCCGTCTAATTTCTTTTTCTTTTGCTCTTCGGCGATGTGCAGAAAAGCCTTAATGATTTCGTGTTCTTTGAGTTTGTCGAACTTCTTTTTGGCTACGGACTTCGTGCCGTGTTTGCCGTAGGTTTGCCAAAAATTGTCAAATGACAAATCGGCGGGGATTTTTTTGACTTCAAACACTTTTTTAAAATTCGGGTTTTGCATCCAAACTTTCATTTTATTTTCGTCTGACGGAAAGTGGTTCGGGCTGAACAGCCACATTTTTTGTTTGTCATCAAGCGGCTCAAGCGTGATTTCAAACGAGCGTAAATCGCCGTTTAAATCGAATTTAAAAATCATTTCACGGCTCAATGCTTTGCCTTTGATTAAGTAGGTGGTAAGGGTCATTTTACACGGTTTTTTGGTTCAACTGAAAAATCAAGGTGCTGAGGAGTGCCTTGTGGTATGGGTCTTCGACAAAGCACTGATACTCTTCAAGGGCACGTTCCAAGCTCACAGCCTCGTGGTACTTTAGCGAGAGTTTGGTTTTGTCGCTTCCTTTGGCTTTTTTTTCCCGCAGGCTGAGGGCTTTATTTTCAAAGCGTTGGCGTACGTCCTCCAATATGCTTAACACTGTGCGTTTATTTCGGTTGGTATCATCGTGAATCGCAACGGTACTGAAAGTGTCCGATATCCAAGCCGTGAGCTTCACGGCATCGTAGGTGGTTTGTAGTTGTATTTTCATTATTCTAAATATAATCCTGTGGTTACTTGGTTTCGTAATGTACCGCCTTCAACACCGTTGAATGAGGAGTAATTCGACACTTCCTTACTGTTTTTAAAATCAACAAGGCTTACTTGGTGTTCGTGGTATATCCCCGATTTGAGGATATATTTTGAAAAGAAAGCGTCTTGCAATTCCTTACGGCGTGCGTTTTTGTTTTTCGCCTTGCGGAAGCGTGTGAGCTGCGACAATCCGTGTTTCCGCCATTCCTTATTCATGTGAGGTTTAAAGTAGCCGTAAGCCGTTTCGATTTGGATATAATCAAGATACTCCATTTCAACTTCGATTTCTTTGGCGTGCCATGTGTTGCTGTAAAAATTGCCGTATTTTTTATCGAAAAAATACGTGAATAGCTGTAATAACAATCGTTTATCCAACTCGCTCGCATACTTGAATGCGTAGAATTTCAGTTGGATTTTTGCCAACTCGTCATCGGTAATGTTGTACTTTTCAACCAAGCGTTTGAAGGCTTTTTCAGCGGCCTGTTGTTCGCCCAGTTCGCCACGGCGGACGAGTTCGTACACCTTGGCTAATTTTTGTTTGATTTCGTCTGTCATTGTTTTTTTTTAAGGGGTTAGGAGTTAGCCAAATAGGTGTTAGTTAGGGGCTAACTCGGATTTTAACTACTTGGCTAATGGCTATTTTGTCATTGGCGTTTAGTAAGCCTAAAGTGTACGCTATACGCCACACGGCCGATGTTTTTGGGGTTTGGAAGCGTTGGGTCATCCCCCAATGTCAGAAAGTCTTGTTTAATCCTTTCTTTAATCGTATTCAACTCTTTTTCGTCTTTCACGCCTAATGTCAGCGGTCTTGTGTCTCCGTTATCGTTTTTGTACCATTTTATGGTCATAGTTCCTTCGTAGGTTTCCATTTCTATACAATTTTAATAGTTCGTAAATTTGGGTGTTAACAGTAATTTTACTCACCCCATACACTTTCTGAAACAATAAAATTAACCATTCCATTTAAGTCGTAACCACTTTCAACTGTAACATTGACAGGGTGGTCAATATCTTCTTGTAGCTCCCCATTTCGTTTAACTAAACCTATCCCTTCGATGTTATTGCAGATGCCGTAAGTGGCTACTTCCTTAGCTATAATTTCTGCAAATTCCTGTTCATCACAATCAACGAAATAATCATTGTAGTTTTCAAATAGGTCTTTAAATTCTTGTGAGTTTTCATTGAACTCAACTTCAATATCCGCTTGAACTGTAACTGTTACTTTCATATTGTTATTTAATTTTCGAGTTTTTTGGCAGCCACAGCAAGTTGGGCTATTTCTGAAAGCAAGCCCCGTATTTCTGCTTCCTCTACCATATTTTCCACTATTTCGGGAGGTAGGTTCATAATGATTTCTTTGTTGGATTGAAGTCTTGCCTCTTCCTTCAGGAGGGCTTTTTGGTGTTGGACGACGTTTTTCACGCATTCCACACTGTCCATCAAAACCTCTTTAATTTGCTCTTTTGTCATTGTTTTTTAAGTGTTTAGGGGTTAGGTTTTAGGAATTAGGGTTTTCCGCTATTGCGGTCGGGCGGGCAATCATTTTCAAATTTTCAAATTGCCTGATTTTCAAATCATGCCTCCCATTGCTCTTCCGTGAGTTGCTTACCGCAATCGGTGCAACATACGGCGGTTACTTCTACCGTTGCCATCGTCCGCAGGGTGCGGAGGTGGCAGTTCTTATGCCCGCAAGGTGTTACAAGCTCATATTCGACTTCGATGTCAAGAATGTTTTTCGTGGTATTTTCCATTTCCAAATCTTCAAATTACGTGTTTTGGGCAGGGCGAACACGCAGGTTTGCCCCTACCCGGCAGGCGTTGTCCTAATGGCTAATGGCTACTTGGCTAATGCCTTATTGAAACTTCTTCACTGTCATACGTTCCAATGCCGTGATGACTTTGCTTAGTTCCGGGCGTGTCATTTTCAGCAGGGGTTTCTGCACAGGGCTTCGTTTGGAAATCAGCCATGAGCCGAGCCGTTCTAAGTCGGGGACGGTTCTTCCGCTGTCGGTCGTACCGACCCAGCCGAACTGGAACGCCAGCGACAAAATGGTGCGGTGCTGGTTGTTTTCTTTGTCGAAACGGGCGTAATAGCTGTTATCCGATGCTTTGCCGGTATTGAGGTAGCGGATGATGCCGTCGGCTTGCAATTGCGTGAGTTCTTTGGCACTCTGCACGGGTTCGCCCGCCATTGCCGAGAGGAACTCCAACCGCTCCTCACGGTCGGAAAACCGCGAGGAACAAAGGGTTTGGAGTTGTTTGATTTGGGGTTTGGTTATCATTTTTTAGGGATTAGGGGTTAGGTTATAGGGTTTAGGAATTAGCCAATAGCCAAATAGGGGCTTACTCTTGCGTTCGGATTAGTCCTATTGCCTAATGGCTATTGGCTAATGCCCTACTGATACTTTTCGTGAACAGGGAACAACGCTTCTACATCCGTTCCTTCGGGGAAATCCACTGCCGAAATATTCAACGGTATGGCTATTTTTTTGCCCTGCGGGTCGGTGTAACTGGCATCGATAAAGAATGCCGAGCGTTGCGGTTTGTATGCCTGTGCGATAATCCCGACAGCATCGGTAAATTCGGGGCTGTCGAACTCTTCGGCGAGTTTGGTCAGTTCCAATACCCGCGAGGCTTTGAGATTGCCTTTGGCATCCTTGCGAAGCAAGCGGTTAATCACATCTACGAGTTTGGCGGAATTGTCGTCTTTAGCGAGTGAGCCGATAAAGTCGCGGACTTTTTCGATGCCTGCGTTCACGGTGTCATCCCAACCGTCGAGGGTTCGGAAGCCGTACGTAATGGTATTGCCCTTGTCGTCCGAAAACGTGTGCGACCGCTGGTCACCTTTGACCTCGTACACTTCGTTTTTTAAGTCTAAAAGTGTTTTCAAATCGCAGAAAACCGCGTATTTGAGTTCGCCTAATACTTCGGATTCCGCTTTAAGAAGCGACATAACACCGAGCAGGGTTTCATTAACCATCCGCTTGTACGTTTGGCGGTCTTCTTTTTGGGCATTTTGCCGTTTTTTCAGCTCTTCTTGGAGTTGTCCGGCGGTGAGTTGTGATAAGTCTACGGTATTCATTTTTATATGATTTTTAAATTAAATAATTCGTGTTTTTCGATTTTTTTCCAAACGAGCCTGTCATTGTCAAAGTAATGCAGTTCGCGGTATTCGTTGTACTTTAGTTCGGGAACACCGTAACGTTCCGCTTCAATCCATTCTTGCAATTGGTGTACTCTTGGCGGTACTTCATCACTATAACCAAGGCGGTACATCAGGGCTGAATGCCGTTCGCCATCAGTGAGTACCTGCACGATATTGTCAAGGCGTAAGGCTTCAATGTAGGAGGTTAGGTTCATTTTTTTTAGGTTTAGTTTTTAGGCATTAGCCAATAGCCATTAGGGTTTCCACTCTTGCGGTTGGCTTAGCCCTATTGCCTAATGGCTATTTGGCTCTCGCCTGTTCCTTTATTTATCTCTTCAATTCTTTAAAAAGTGCTGACGGATAGCGGTCTTCGAGTTCGCCGGCATAGCTGTCGAGGTTGTACTGCATATCGGTTTCGGTCATGTACCCAAGTACGCTCTTCAGCTCACGGCATAGGCGGTTCTGCACGAGGTCATTCCATTCGGTTTCGTACCAGTTTAAAATGTAATCGCATTGTAAAAGGTCTTTAAGCGGTAAAAAATGTTGTTCGCTTTGGTAGGCACACCAACGTTTAAAATGGTAATCCCGCAGGGCGGAATAACCACGCCAGTTGGTTTTGAGGATTTGCATAATGCGGAATGCGTTGGGGAGGGTGGGGTGTTGCATAGGTTTTAAGGATTAAGGGTTAGGATTTAAAGTTGTACCGTGATATATCAAGGCTTTGTTTTCATCAATATTCAGTACACCACCGGGGCATCTTCCGGATACCCTTGCGGCAAGTCCTTCTACTCGGACGATGATTTTTGCCAGCCGTTTTGCCATTTTCGCCGTGGCGGTATAGGGTTCGTTGTCCTGCTCGTGGGCGATATACACAAAAAGGATGTTTTCAAATTCCTGCGTCAGCTTACGCAATGTGCCGTTCTTCAATTCGTCTTGATAAACGGTAATATTGTCAATGACCATTACCTTGGGACCTCTGCGTTTGCTTATTTTACTCCGTATGTCGTTCAAGTCGGTATATTCGAGGAAATTCAGTTTCCTGTTTTTCGTATCCAAATTTGCCCGCTTGCAGGCTTCGATAAACGTAAGCCCCGTACCTTCTTCAGCACTCACGTAGAGCGTTGGTTTGAATTTACTCAGATATTCGGCAAGTTTGAGACAGAACCACGTCTTGCCGTGTTTTTCCGCTCCGTACACAAGCCAGATGCCGCCCACTTCGGGCGTACCGAAGGTTTCCGCCCAAATGCCTTCAAAGGCAAAAGTTTTGAATTTCTTTTCGTATAAATTGGTTAGGCTAAGCGATTTCATCTTGTATAGTTCTAATTATCGTATCTACATTCCGCAGGGTTTTCCCTTGCGCGATACATTTTTTAATGATTTTATGCACGATAGCGGTGTCTTCAAGATTTGCCGAAGCCACATCGCCAATAAGTTGCTTGAGGTATTCTTGTTTGTCATCTTTGCCGACAGGCAACAGGTTTACGTATTCTTCCGAAAAACGGCTGAAAATGGCTTTGTAGCCGATACGGTCGCGTTGGATGCCCCGCTCGATTTTGGTTTGCAGGGCATTGTCGCCAATCATATACCACGCACAACGCCCCTCCGTGCCGTTCCACAATTCCTGTACTTCAAGGAAGGCAGGATTATCAAGATACCCCGAGTCATCCAATACGATAATCGGTTTTTCAAGTACATTTAAAGTGTATTTCAATCGGTTTTTAACATCATTGAAACGGCCGTTACCGCCTGCTCCGACCGTTTCGGCAAGGTTTCGGATGAATTGTTGGCGGGTTTTCGCCTGCGAACAGTCAAAATAGAAACCGTTACGCATTTCTTTTAAAATCCGCTGGCTGCAATAGGTTTTGCCAACCCCCGGCATATCTATCAAAATCATACTTTTGCCGTGTTTTTTGCAGAAATTCAAATCCCGCTCAATGTCATTGTATACCTGCGTGCGTGCGGTTTTCCATTGTACAATGTTCGGGTTCACGCCAAAACGCATCGCAAGGCGGATGTATTCGCCGTCGCTGAGGAGTTTTTCGGTTTCGCCGTTTTTCAGCCGGCTGAATACCGAGCCGTTAATCCCTGCGGATTTGGCAAAGGCAGCATCCGAACCGCCGTAATTTTCACGTGCCGACATAAGTGCGTCACGTACTTGTTGTTTGAAAGTTTCCTGTAATTCCATGATTTATAAACTAAATGGATTAATTCGTCCCGTTTTGGTTTGTTGCGGAACATATTCGTACTCGTTTTCGGCATCGGGGATTTCGGCTTCGGCTTCGGTTGTTTTTGGTTTTCCGCCAAAGGAAAAACCCGGAATAACAAACGGATTGACAAGTTTTTCTTGTTTCGGTTTGATGATTTCAACCCCCTCAATACTATTTTTCTGCGTGCGTTGGAAAGCGTTCACGGTCATTGCGTAGCGGTGCATAATTTCCATTGCCTGTACATCATCTGCCTTGCGTTCAATGGTGGCTTTGTTGGGTTTGGGTTTGGGGAGCAGTTCGCAGATATAGCGGCCGTCCATATACAGCATCGCTTTGAGAATGCTTCCCTCGTTGCTGTCCAACCAATAGATGTCAAACGATTTGCCCTCTACCTGCTTCATCAGGCGGATAAGATTTTCGCCCGTGCTGATACTGCCGTTTTCGCCCAACAGGCATTCGCCGTAATGAAGCCGTGTGATGCCTGCATTGCACGAGCTTTGTGTGTGATGTCCCAAATACGGCAGTATGCCTTTGTAATTGGTGGGTTGCAGGTCGGGGTTCTGCATTTCGCAAAACACTTCCCAGCGGGTTTTACCCTTGATTTTGCTGTGCGGGGTGTTGTTCCAATCGTACAGCATTTTTACGCACTTTTCCACCAATTGGGGATAAGGAATGACAGGTACCTCCGCCGCACCGCTTTTGTTCGCTTCACTTTTGGCAAACGGACGCGCGAGCCAGCCCTCTTCTTTCTTCTCAAAATCATAACGCAATGATTTATAGAATGCTTCCACACGCTTGCTCCGTGCCGAATTAGCGTACAGGTGTACGGTTTCAAACATATTGCCGTTTTTCAAAAACGTGTCTTGGTACAGATGGTTGAGCGATATTTCGCCCTCCAATTCGGCGGGAATGCACAAACCCCAAGCGTGGTAGTTCCGCACCATTTGGCGGTAAAATTCCAAAATGATACCCTCCTTAGTCTTGCCGTACACAAAGGTGGTAAAGCATTCGCTGGCAAGGTCGATGCCGTTGTAGAACCACATCCGTTTGCCTTTTTCGTACTGGAAAGGAGGCTGGCGGTCATCCACCGAAATGATACTTCCGGCAAATTCGGGATTTTCAAAACTGTAATAAGGCGAAAACTGCCCCATCAGTTCTTGGCGGTTGCCGCTACGCAGGGCATAGGTTCCGATTTGGTTTTCCCACTTGCCGAGCCAGTTGCGTATGCTCGCTTCGCTGAGCTTCGGGAAGGCTTTCGGGTTGTAGCATTCGCCTGTTTCGGCGTTGGCGATTTCAATATAACCGCCCAAAAAGGCTTCGTACTGGCGGCTGACTTCCGCCGGGGTAGGTTTGTGTGGCTGTTTGCCAAACATCGCATTGAGCAGGGCGTTGGTTTCTTCGGTCATTACTAAAGCGTTTTTTGTTGAGTTGCGTGCCGCGTCTTTGATGAGCGATGCGTACCGCTCGGCTTCGTAGGCTTCAAGGGCTTCTTTAAACCGCCTTGAGGTGGGCAGGTTGTGTTCGTACCCGAACTTGATACGCATGGTTTCCTTGAAATTTTCGGCATCGGTGGCGAGCGATGCCGTAAGCCCTGCCGTATTTTTCTTGCCTTTGCCCTTCCATTCTTGCAAGCGTGCCGTGCGGAGCTTCAGCACGGCTTCCATTACCCCGGCATTGACCGTGTAGCGTTCAATGGCTTCGGGCAGGAGCGAACTGCCGTCGGGGTAGGTGTAGTCCTGATAAAAACGTGCCGCTTTGCCGTCCCTCAGGTAGAACAATTCCAACGGATTATCCGCCTTGCGGGGGTCGCCCAATTCGGTTTTGATGGTTTCGGGCAGGGTGTCAAAATCAATCAGTACGCTGTTGTTTCTGCCACCGCCACGGCGTAGCCGTTTGATGCCGTAAGGTTTATCTTTGTATCTGCCCAATTCCTTGCGGAGACTTTCCCAACTGTTCCAATACAGCGGAACAAGCTCCTCGCGGGTAACGGCTACGGTGTCGGTATGGTAATGGATATGGGGCATTTTTCTTGCTCGGTACGACCGAGAGCGTTTTTATTTATTTTCTTTGCTCCCCGCCAAGGACTTGAACCTTGGTGTATGCCCTTCGGGGAGGAGGCGTTGCCTCTCGACATATTGTATAATGGCTATTGGCTAATGCCTAATGCCTCACTAAAACATTTCCAACTGCTCGTGGCCCGGTAGGAGTTTGATTTTGTTTAATTGGCGTTCTCCCTCACGGTAGTTTAGCAAGCCTTTGGCAAATTCGGTACTGATGTACCACTTGCCTGCGGATGTCCTATAAAAATGCCCTGCGTGCCTGCGGATGCGGCGGTGGAAGTTCCCGCCCGTAACCGAATAGCCGTGTTGTAACGACCATTCTATATAGGGTAAGGCTTCCATTCCGTGAATGTTGAGCGGTTTGGGTATGGGGAGGAGGTTTTTGCGGGTGTTTTTTTCGATTTCAATAAAATAACGGCGGATTTTCCTGCCTGTATCATTACGCTCGACCATTGCCAACTCTTTTGCCATATCCGTCGTGATGTGGTAGTCGATTTTATTGTGCCTTACTTGCTTGCCAAATTTGGCAAGCGTTTGTTTTTCAATGAAATAATCTTCGCTTTCGAGAAATCCGTATTCATCAATACGTTCTTTAATCCAATGTGAAAACATTCTCCCTATTTTCAATTTTCGGTGTAATTCTCGTGCATCTACTAACTGCACGCCTTGCTGTTCTGTGATTGTAATTAACTGTGTCATAAGTTATTGATTTTTAAATTCTTCGATTAATTTTTCACGCTGAAAAATGAGCCTATACAAAGCGTTATAGGTTTTTGGGTCTTTACGGCTGAGTCGCATACGGATGGCATCGGTAGTGAAACCGAACATCCGCGAGAGGGTCTGTACATCGCCTGTTTGCTTTTTTTGTTCGCAAAACGTAACAATCTCGGATAATTCTTTTACTTTTGTTTCCATTGTTATATTGTATTGATATGGCAAAGATATAGACTATTGTTTAATTATCAATGTCTATATTAGACTATTTTTTAATTTTAACTTTTTTTAGCAATGAAGGCAATTAATAGAATAAAACAATATATTGATAATCAAGGATATAATAATAGTTCTTTTGAAAAAGAAATAGGACTTTCAAATGGGTATATCGCTACCCAATTGAAAAGAAACGCAGATTTAGGAGAAGGAGTTCTAAATAAGATGTTAGACTATTGTTTAGAATTAAATCCCGAATGGCTATTGACTGGTAAGGGCGAGATGTTGAAGTCCAACATACCTGTTACAATCCACGAATATAATGGGCGTATCCCCAGAGGTGCAAAACCGTTTTATAACCTACCTGTGTCAGCCGGCAGGAGTCTTAGCGAAATTGTTGGGACTACTGCCCCTGAAGGCTTTATATTTAATCTTCCGGGTATGGCTCAAACGGAAAACATACTTCCTGTCATCGGTTACTCTATGTATCCGGAGGTAAAAGAAAATGCCGTTATAGGCGTTCGGGTAATGGATAGGTGGGAAACGCTTAACACTACTAAAAAATATTTAATCATCACGAGAGAAGATAGAATGATTAAATATATTGAACACGATGAGCATGATGATGATATTTTGTGGTGTGTTTCACCCAACTACCCTAAATTTAAGATATATAAAGAGGAGGTCATCGAAATACAGCAAGTTACCTTTGTTCTAAACCCTGAATAGTATAGAAACGTACCTAATATACTTCAGGGAGAAGTATGTTTTTTTAAAGGTTATATTGTAACTAATTGATAATCAATAATAGTGTAAAAACAAGCGTGTCAAAATGGGGTGCGTTTCGGGGTTGTTTTAGTACAAATGGCTTGTTTTTTTGTACAAATAGGGTGCGTTTCGGGGTTGTTTTTTGTCGGGTTTTGTCCCTCCA
>JAUNTM010000136.1 GCA_030538675.1 Capnocytophaga sp. | reverse complement strand
CCTTCGGTGGCTTCCGCTGGTCGCCCCCGAGCGGTCGGCAAAAAATAGCGTTTCGCTTCGCTTAATTTTCGCTACAATCCCTAACGCAGCTTAGCAAACCGCCACGAATCACATAGCGTATTTAATATCACTTTACAATAATCAGGCAAAAAGCCGAAAACCTAATCATCCAAAACATTGTCCGTATCTTTATTGCGTTTCATATAAGAATAAAGCAAATACGCAAGCACGACCAACACCACATAAGGCAATAGCGAACCAATAAAAATGCCTATTTCGTAAGAACTGTCAGGGGCTTCGGCTATTTTTTGCTGTATATCAGGCAGTTTGTCTTGAAGTAAAGCAATCATTGTCAGGTATATTTTTTAGAAAATCATAAAAATTATTTATTTCTAAATTTTTTCAGCATATTTTTAGTCTCTTCAGAAAGTACTAATTTACCTGAAATGATAGCATTTTCGTACAATTCCGTTGTCCAATGCTCCGTATTTTGCCATGTAATCCGCTTCATTTCTTTGAGAGCTTCAGGATTGGACTGCAATAATCGGTCTGTAAAATGAATGATAGCTTCATCCATTTCATCCGTTTTTTCAAAAACGCGGGCATACAATCCCTTTTGTTGTGCCCAATACGCATTTTTCCATTGGTCGGGTGCCATAAATAGCTCATTAAGAGTTGCCTGCCCTGTCTTCCGTGCTATCACGGGAGCGATGACAAACGGGCCGATGCCCAGCGATAATTCCGAAAGTTTGATGGCAGCAGCCTCAGTAGCAAACACATAGTCGCAGGCGGCAATAAGCCCTACGCCTCCGCCAACAGTTTTACCTTGCACGCGCCCGATAACCAGTTTTTTGCAATTGCGAATTGATAAAAAAACGTTGGCAAATCCGTTAAAAAAACGAGTGCCATCGGTTTCGTTGTCAATCTGCAAAAGCTCGTCAAACGAAGCGCCTGCACAGAATGTTTTATCGCCTTCACTTCGCAAAATTATTAAAGTTACTTCTTGATTATCAGAGAGTAAGTCGATTTCTTTAGAAAGTCTTTCGAGTAATTCGAGCGGAAATGAATTGGCATTTGGATGTCCAAATTCAATAGTTGCAACGCCATTATTGATTTTGGAATACAGAGAGCCGTTTTGTCTGTCGGTTGTCATAATTTATTTTTTTTTCAAAAGTAATCATATTTTTTTGCTTTGGGCTTGTTTTGTTTATTTTTTTTGTTTTATATTTGCACCCGCAACGGGGATGTAGCTCAGCTGGCTAGAGCGCTTGCATGGCATGCAAGAGGTCGTGGGTTCGACTCCCATCTTCTCCACAGATGACTCTAAAAACAAAGAGTTACAGGCAACAGGGACTAAAATAGGAACCATTCCTTATTTTTGTCCCTGATTTTTTTTTTGCTATCTATATCGAACTTACGTTAGCCTCGATATGGTACCCGCTGACCACCGAAACGTACAAAGAAGCCGTCGGTCTGGGTAGCGATACCGATTGTCGAAATTTGCTTTATAGTTTTTCTGCTTGATGTTACGGGCGTATTACTTCACAACCGTTCCGTTGGCAATTCCTTCGGTTTCGGGTTGGATAAATACGTGTTTGCCTTCGGCGTTTTCCACCATAAGAATCATCCCTTGACTTTCCACGCCACGCAGTTTTCGGGGAGCGAGATTGGCAAGAACGGTTACTTTTTTACCTATAATATCTTCGGGGGCAAAACTCTGGGCAATCCCTGAAACGATAGTCCGCACGTCAATTCCCGTATCAACTTTGAGAATGAGGAGTTTGTCGGCTTTCGGCATTTTTTCGGCTTCGAGAACCGTCCCGATACGGATGTCCATTTTCGCAAAATCATCAAATGAAATTAGGTCTTTCGCAGGTTCAAGCACCGAATTTGTTTGCTGTTGGTTTTCTTTTTTGGTATTTTCGAGGCGTTGGAGTTGTTTTTCGATGGCGTCGTCTTCAATTTTTTCAAAAAGTAACTCACTGTCTTTCAGTTGTGTACCTTCTGGAATAAGTTCTTTTTGGTTTTTGACGGATTGCCAGTCAGGAGTTGTGGTAAGTGCGTCAAAATTCAACATTTTTTTGAGTCTATCCGAAGTAAACGGTAAGAACGGTTCGCTCGTAACTGCCAGTGCCGCAGCGATTTGCAAGGCAACGTACAGAATGGTTTGCGTGCGTTCGGGGTCGGTTTTTATTTTTTTCCAAGGCTCTTCGTCGGCAAGGTATTTGTTGCCCAATCGGGCGAGGTTCATCAGCTCTTGCGATGCTTCGCGGAAGCGGTACCGCTCGATAGAATTGGCTATCGTATCGGGGAAATCTGCCATTGCGGAAAGTGTTTGTTTGTCCAAGTCGGTCAATTGGCTCGGCATCGGCACTTTTCCACCGTAATATTTATGGGTAAGCACCACCACGCGGTTGATGAAATTTCCGAAAATCGCTACCAATTCATTGTTATTGCGGGCTTGGAAATCCTTCCACGTAAAATCGTTGTCTTTCGTTTCGGGGGCGTTGGCAGTCAGCACATAACGCAATACATCTTGCTGGTTGGGGAAATCCGTGAGGTATTCGTGCAACCACACCGCCCAGTTTTTGGAAGTCGAAAGTTTATTGCCTTCAAGATTGAGAAATTCGTTGGCAGGCACGTTGTCGGGAAGAATAAAAGTTCCCTCAGCTTTGAGCATCGCCGGGAAGATAATGCAGTGAAACACAATATTATCCTTACCGATGAAGTGAACTAACTTTGTATTTTCGTCCTTCCAATACGGCTTCCAGTCTTTGCCTTCACGTGCAGCCCATTCTTTGGTCGATGAAATGTAGCCGATAGGAGCATCGAACCACACGTACAGCACTTTGCCTTCCGCACCTTCCACAGGAACGGGAATGCCCCAATCGAGGTCGCGGGTAACGGCACGGGGCTTGAGTTCGTCGTCGAGCCAGCTTTTCACCTGTCCGTAAACGTTTGGTTTCCAATCGTTTTTATGACCTTCGAGAATCCATTTACTGATAAAATCTTGATAGCGGTCTAACGGCAGAAACCAGTGTTTGGTTTGTCGCAGCGTAGGTTTCGTTCCCGTGATTGCCGATTTTGGATTGATAAGGTCGGTGGCGTTGAGCGATGAGCCGCAACGTTCGCATTGGTCGCCATACGCCTCCTCGTTACCACATTTCGGGCAAGTTCCCGTTACGAAGCGGTCGGCGAGAAACTGCTGTGCTTTTTCGTCATAAAGTTGTTCGGAAATTTCCTCAATAAAATCGCCTTGTTCGTACAATTTTCTGAAAAAATTCGAGGCCGTGCGGTGGTGAATTTCGGCGGAAGTCCGTGAATAATTGTCAAAAGAAATCCCGAAATCGGCAAATGATTGCTTGATGATTTGGTGGTATTTGTCAATAATGTGTTGTGGTGTAGTGCCTTCTTTTTTGGCTTTCATTGAGATAGCCACACCGTGTTCGTCGCTTCCGCAGATGAAAGCCACATCGTTTCCTTGTAGGCGTTGGTAGCGTGCGTAAATATCGGCAGGAACATAGACCCCCGCCAGATGACCAATGTGAATAGGCCCGTTTGTGTAAGGGAGTGCTGCCGTGATGGTATATCTTTTTGACATATTTTACTGAAAATTATTGAAGTGCAAAGATAAGGATAACGTTCAAAGAACAACGATTAAAATAAATTTTTCCCGAAAAAAATATTCTATCACAAGTCGGTGGTCGTTCCTATTGGCATTCGGGCTTGAGCCGTAACGTTTTGTTTTGCAAAGAGTTGTTTTTGGTATTTGTAAAAACCTGCGATGCCAATCATGGCAGCATTGTCGGTACAATAGTCAAATTTCGGGATGAAGGTTTTCCAGCCGTATTTCTGTCCGTTTTCTTCCAGAGCCGTGCGTATTCCCGAGTTGGCAGACACGCCGCCCCCAATGGCTATTTGTTGGATGCCTGTTTGCTTTACGGCTTTTTTGAGCTGTTCCATTAATATAGAAACAATGGTATATTGCACCGAAGCACAAATATCATTGAGATTTTCAGCAATAAAATCAGGATTTTCTTTTGTATTTTTTTGGATAAAATACAGCACGGCGGTTTTCAATCCCGAAAAACTAAAATCAAGTCCTTCTACTCTTGGTTTGGTAAAATGAAACGCTTTCGGATTGCCTTTTTGGGCGTAACGGTCAATGAGCGGGCCGCCGGGGTAGGGGAGACCGAGTATTTTGGCGGTTTTGTCAAAGGCTTCGCCGACCGCATCATCAAGCGTTTGCCCGAGAATTTCCATTTTGAAATAATCATCGACACGGACGATTTGCGTATGACCGCCACTGATAGTCATCGCCAGAAATGGAAATTTGGGTTTGGGCTGTCCTTCGTCAATAAAATGAGCCAAAATATGCGCCTGCATGTGGTGCACGTCAATCAGCGGAATGTCCAGCCCTGCGGCGAACGATTTGGCAAACGAAGTCCCCACGAGCAACGAGCCCATCAGTCCGGGACCTCGCGTAAATGCCACTGCCGAGAGTTGTTCTTTAGCAATACCCGCTTTAGCAATGGCGTTATGTACCACAGGCACAATGTTTTGCAAGTGAGCCCGAGAAGCCAATTCAGGAACAACGCCGCCGTATTGTTCGTGGACTTGCTGTCCTGCAACAACGTTGGAGAGTACTTTGTCGTTACACATTACCGCTGCGGAAGTATCATCGCATGATGACTCGATGGCGAGTATATATATATTGGTGTCTGCCACGATATTGTTTTCTAAAATTAATTTCCGACAAAGATAGTACAAAAATAAAATATAATTTTAACTTTGTCCTCTGAGGAGTTTGTTTGAAGGATTTGAACGCTTCG
>JAUNTM010000018.1 GCA_030538675.1 Capnocytophaga sp. | reverse complement strand
CTACACTTTCAATATTTCGGCTTCTTTGACGGACAATACTTCATCTATGTTTTTGATGAACTTATCGGTAAGTGCTTGTACTTTCGTTTCGGCATCTTTTTTAATATCTTCCGAAGTTTCTACTTTTTTGATTTCTTTATTGGCTTCTTGTCGGGCGTTACGGACACTTATTTTGGCATCTTCACCTTCGCCTTTGGCTTGTTTTACGAGTTCTTTACGACGCTCTTCGGTCAGAGGAGGCACGCTGATGATGACCATATCGCCGTTGTTCATTGGGTTAAAACCAAGGTTGGCGTTCATGATAGCTTTTTCGATGGCCTGTATCATTTTCTTTTCCCATGGCTGTACCGTGATGGTGCGAGAGTCGGGCGAAGCCACGTTGGCAACTTGGTGTATAGGCGTCATTGAACCGTAATAATCGACCATAACACTACCGAGCATTTGCGGACTTGCCTTGCCTGCACGAATGTTAGCCAATGATTTTTCCAGATGCTTTACGGCATCGTCCATCGACTCTTGTGTACTGTCTAAAATAATATCAATTTCTTCGTTCATATAGTTGATTTTTAGTTTTTTATACTTTAACTTTAGTTCCTATATTTTCGCCGGCAACTACTTTGAGCAGATTCCCTTCTTTATTCATATCGAATACGATGATAGGCAACTCATTTTCTTGGCTGAGGGTAAATGCGGTCATATCCATCACTTTCAGACCTTTATGCATCACTTCCTCGAATGTAAGTTTGTCGAATTTGGTAGCTGTTTTATCTTTTTCGGGGTCAGCGGTATAGATTCCGTCTACGCGTGTACCTTTAAGGATGACGTCGGCATCAATTTCGATAGCTCTAAGTACGGCTGCCGAATCGGTTGTAAAATACGGATTGCCCGTCCCGGCGCCGAATATGACAACCCTGCCTTTTTCAAGATGGCGTGTCGCTCTACGCTTGATAAATGGTTCGGCGATAGATTCCATGCGGATGGCAGTTTGCAACCGGGTAAAA
Organism: Capnocytophaga sp.; assembly: GCA_030538675.1. Lineage (GTDB taxonomy): Bacteria > Bacteroidota > Bacteroidia > Flavobacteriales > Flavobacteriaceae > Capnocytophaga. Next base: position 33,334 of record JAUNTM010000018.1, on the reverse strand, counting down.
ACGCCATTGTCTTCCAAAGCACTCTGCAAAGCCAATGCGTTGATGACAGTGGCAAGCATTCCCATATAGTCGCCCTGCACACGGTCCATGCCATTACTCGCTCCGGCGACACCGCGGAATATGTTGCCTCCCCCTATGACGATAGCAACTTCTACACCTTTTTCAACTACCGATTTTATATCTTTGGCATAGGTATCCAAACGCTTAGGGTCGATGCCGTATTGGCGACTTCCCATCAGAGCCTCACCACTTAATTTCAGCAATATTCTTTTATATTTCATTCGTATTATGATTTATTTTATTGATTTCTGTTTAGAGAACTCACATTTCTTTCTTGATGATATAAAACCTACACCAAAATGATAACCAAAAGGCGTGTCTGCATAGTTAAAAAATTGATTTTTAACACAATACATTTGTTCTAATTCAGTGTATGACCTCCCGGTCAATAGCGTTTCGAAAGTCATGATATTGCTGATTTATGACCCAAAACGATACGATTTTACAAAGATACGATATTTCTTAAAATTGATTAGTAACAAAAAAATTTTTTTCTTTTATCTAATTGTTTTATTTTTGAAACCCAAACACTGCGGCAGCCTTGTTTTTGACAAAAAAAAGAACATAACGAAATAATATCGGGTGATGAAGCAAGAAACGTGTTTTTAAAATTTTGATAAATCAATTAATTAAATAACCGATGTATTTCGAGGAGAATACAAGGTACAAACAACTAAAATAAAAAGCAAATGAAATATTTTTTATGGTTTTTAGTACTTCCTTTATGGATAGTAGGTTGCAAACAATCAAATGAAAACACAGAAGCCTTAATGGCAGAAAAAAAACAAACGATGCTCGATTCGCTTGTGCAAAATCAATTCGCTACTATTGACATGAATACGGTAGATAGCTATCCGCTTTTTGACGCATGTAGCGATACATTGGCTCGCAAAGCCCAGCAGGAATGTTTTCAAAGCGAATTTTCCAAGCATTTCCAAGCACTCGTAAAATCGGAAAAACTCGAAGTTACCGAACCCATATCCGATACCGTAGTTGTTTACGTTAAGGTTGATAATCAAGGAAATGTAGTACTTGACCATACTGAAGCCAAAGACCATACTCGCAAATTATTGCCCGACCTTGACCAAGTGCTTATCAAGCATTTTGAGGAATTTCCCGACTTGAAGCCCGCTACCAAACAAGGCATCGAAGTCAATATGCAATTCGCTATGCCACTGGTACTTAATGTGAAATAATAAATTAGTTTGGATAAAATTATATTAGGTATTGACCCGGGCACGACCATCATGGGGTTTGGTATTATTCAAGTACACAAGCAACAATTGGAATTATTGCAAATCAACGAATTGCAGCTCAAAAAATACGAAGACCATTACACCAAATTGCGAATAATATTCGAGCGTACAATAGAACTGATTGATACCTACAAACCCAATGAATTGGCTATTGAAGCTCCATTTTTTGGAAAAAATGTGCAGTCAATGCTCAAGCTCGGTCGTGCACAAGGAGTTGCTATGGCAGCAGGTTTGTCAAGACATATACCCATTACCGAATACGAACCCAAGAAGGTCAAAATGGCGATTACAGGTAACGGAAACGCTTCCAAAGAGCAGGTTGCCAAGATGTTACAACAATTAGTCGGACTCAAAGAACTTCCAAAAAACTTTGATTCAACCGACGGGTTGGCAGTAGCCGTGTGCCATTATTTTAACGGTGGCAAAATCCAATCAACCAAATCCTACACTGGCTGGGACGCTTTCGTGAAACAAAATGAAGACAGAGTAGGTTGAGCGATGTATAGTTTATACCTACATATTCCTTTTTGCCGTCAGGCGTGTCATTATTGCGATTTTCATTTTTCAACAACATTGAAAAAAAAATCCGAAATGGTCGATGCTATTTGCCGGGAATTGGTATTGCGAAAACACGAAGCAGCAGGCAGTGTACTGCAAACGATTTATTTCGGAGGAGGTACGCCGAGCCTTTTGTCAGTAAACGAATTGGCGACAATAATGGCAGTGGTTTTTGATAATTATCAAGTGAATCCACAGGCCGAAATCACTTTGGAAGCCAATCCGGATGATTTTTTTACAGATAATTTCTCGTTAGATGAAAAACTTTCAGCGTACAAAAATCTTAAAATAAATAGAGTAAGCATCGGTATTCAGTCATTTTTTGATGAAGATTTACAATTAATGAACCGAGCGCATAATGCAACTCAAACGCATCAATTACTTTCGGTAGTCAAAAAATACTTTGATAATGTTACCATTGATTTAATTTACGGAATACCGAAAATGTCGCTTGAGCGATGGGAAACAAATCTTCAAAAAGCACTTTCGTATAATTTGCCACATATTTCGGCGTATGCACTCACAGTCGAACCGAAAACAGCATTGCACAAATTTATTACTTCGGGGAAAATTCCTTCCGTAGAAGAAGAAATGACACACGCTCATTTTATGAAAATGGTGCAAGTGCTTGAAAGTGAAGGGTATGGACATTATGAACTTTCCAATTTTGGCAAGAAAGGCTATCACAGTCGTAATAATTCGGCGTATTGGTCAGGCGAAAAATATATGGGAATCGGTCCTTCGGCACATAGTTTTGACGGTTACGAACGAAGTTGGAACATTTCCAATAATTCGCTGTATATCAATGGAATAAAAAAAGGATTACGGCCTTTCGAGAAAGAAATATTAAGTTTGAATGACCGCTATAACGAACTTGTGATGACGGGTATTCGTACCGCCAAAGGGATTTCGAGTATTACTGTCGAAGAGCGGTGCGGATTGTACTTTCGGGAATATTTAGAAAAAAACGCCCGAAAATACATCGCTAAAGGCTTGCTCGTATGGGACAACAAATTTCTTAAAGCCACCTCGGCAGGCAAATTCCTTACCGATGGTATTGCTTCCGATTTGTTTATGGTTTGATAGTTTACCCCAGATGATTTCCAAATTTGCTCTTCACTTCGCTTAGTATCTCTTTGATATTCTGTTCTTTACTCTTCGGATAAATCAAAAGAACATCTTTTTTGTCAACGATGATATAATCGTGCAATTCATCAATGACAACCACTTTCTTATCTTCGGTACGCACGATGTTATTTCCTGCATTTTTGAAAAGCACTTGAGCATTGACTATCGTATTTAATTGCTCGTCTTTCGGAAGTTTTTCGTGTAGCGAGCCCCAGGTTCCTAAATCATTCCAATCAAAACGAGCAGGATACACATAAATATTGGTCGATGGTTCGAGAATGGCGTAATCCACTGAAATATTCTCAGCTTTTGGATAATTTTCAGCGATAAAAGCCACTTCAGCGTCTGTATTGTAAACACTATTTCCTGCTAAAAACAGTTCAGTCATAGCTGGTTGGTGTTTCTCAAAAGCTTTTATGACGCTATTTACATTCCAAATAAAAATTCCTGCATTCCATAAGAAATTGCCTTGCCGGATAAAATGTTTGGCGGTTTCGTAATCGGGTTTTTCAGTGAATTTTTCTACTTTTTTGATAGTTTCAGAACCTTTTTGGTTGTACTGGATGTATCCGTAGCCTGTGTTTGGAAATGTCGGAACGATACCAAGCGTCATCAGTATATCAGCATTTTGTGAAGCTTCAAAACAAGCTGTAACATCTTCCGCAAAAGCCTTCTCGTCTTCTATCCAGTGGTCGCTCGGAGCTACAATCATCACGGCGTTTTCGTTGCGTTGCTTGATTTTCATCGCTGCATAAAGTATGCACGGGGCGGTATTTCGCATACAAGGTTCGGGGACGATATTTTCCGTTTTTATATCAGGAAGCTGGCTTTTGACCAGTTCTCCGTAGGCTTTATTGGTGAGTATCAGAATGTTATCATTTGGAATAAAACGGCTCAAACGGCTGTATGTTTTCTGCAGAAGCGTTTGCCCTGCTCCGAGCATATCATGGAATTGCTTCGGATAATCTCCCGTACTGACAGGCCAAAACCGCGAACCGATACCGCCCGCCATGATGACTGCATAATAATTGTTATTTTTTTGCATAAATGTATCAATTTTGGTTTATCCGTATCGCTTCCACTTCAGCATGAGGCTGGAACACAAACCGCCGTCCTGTACTAATTTCCACACACTCAAACCGCTTGATGCGTTGCTTTCCTTTTTGGAACACGCGCCCATCAATGGTGCGGAATGTCGCTCCATACGGAAGTTCAAAGATATGGATTTTTTCGGAAACATCATCATATTCTTTCAGGGCAAGCGACAAATGTGCATCGGTATCGCTACTCGCCGTAGGATTTTTGAAATGCCGTGCCACCACTTGCAGCAGCCGTACCGGAAATATTTCAGGACTGACAAACGGCACCATAAGCTGTTGGAACGTATATTTCCACTCTTGCCCGTGCGGTTTGATGTTCCAGCCAAACTTCTCAAAAGCCACCAAGTGAGCTATTTCGTGAATAAGCGTGATAAAAAAACGGTACGGATTGCTTCCGGCATTGACCGTAATCTGGTGTTGCCCGTTCGGAAGCCTGCGGTAATCGCCGTGCCGCGTTCGCCGTTCGTTCACTATTTTTAGGTAAACATTGTATTTTTTGATGAGTTCAAAACAAGGTTTTACCGCATTGGCTGGAATGTATTTGGCTAAAATAGTTTCCATAAAGGATATTTCATTTGAAAGAAAAATGCTTTGATTTTTTGAAATGAATGTAAAATCTGGCAATCAAATCAATGTAGGGCTCACGTTTTTCGAGTTTGTCATTCTCTATTTTCAAATTTCTTATTGTACAACGGCAACAGCAAAAACGACATTCCGCCGAAAACTAATGTCATCACGAATTGTGAAGCCCATACAATCCAGCCCAATGCCGTTCCCGCAACGAGCGAAATTCCGAATAAGGCGAGAATTTCAGCAATGAAAAACGGATACGAACCGAAGCCGCCATTCGTAAAAGCAATGGCAAAACTCCCCACCACAAAGGCGGTGATTACCGTTGAAAAAGCGATTTCCGATGTTTCGGGCAAGGCAAAAAAGGCAATATAAAACATCAAAAAATACATCGACCAGATGAATACCGTATGCAGAATGAATGCCGTGCGGTGTTTTAATTTTAAAACGGATAAAATTCCCTCTTTCAGTCCGCTGACTAAGTTTTTGATTTTCAAGGCAAAAGAATGTTTTGAGCGGTACACCCACCAAACGGACAATCCGCCGATAACCAAAACGATAGCGAGTAGCGGAATGAGTTTTCCGAACGGAATAATCCCTAAAAGGAAATGACTGATAGCATCGAACTGCAATACAAAAGCCGTCAGTACGAACAGCAACAGCAACAGCATATCAATCATCCGCTCGGCGATAATCGTACCGAAAGCCTTGTCAAACGGTACACCTTCATAGCGGTTTACGACCAACGCTCTTGACAATTCTCCCGAACGGGGAATGGTAATATTTACCAAATATCCGATAAAAACAGCCATTATGCGGTTGGGCGTGCGGGTGCGGTAGCCCATAGGCTGTAAAAGCAATTCCCAACGCATTCCTCTTGATATGTGGCTCGCAAATCCCATCGCCACCGAAAGGATTATGTAAAAATAATCCGCCGACAGGAAATGGTTTTTGATTTGCGAAAGCTGTTCGGGTGTGAATTGGCGGTACGCATACCAACACAAAAACACACCGAGAGCAAGCGGAAAAATAAGGTTTGCCGTCTTTTTTAAAGAACTCATTTTAAGTGAGTTGGTTTGTTTTTTCGTTCGGGAAAATGATAGATGGTTTGAAGGTTTTCGCCTCTTCAAAATCCATAATCGCATACGAAATGATGATGACGATATCGCCTTTTTGTACTTTTCTGGCGGCAGGACCATTCAAGGTAATCTCTCCCGAATTACGTTTTCCTTTGATAATGTAGGTTTCGAGTCGTTCGCCGTTATTCACGTTTACGATAGCCACTTTTTCGCCTTCAATCATATTGGCGGCTTCCAAGAGAGCTTCGTCAATCGTAATACTGCCGACGTAATCGAGTTCGGCACCTGTAACCGACACGCGGTGGATTTTTGATTTTAATACTTCGATGTGCATAGTTAGGGATTAGGGGTTAGGGAACAGCGGATAGGGAATAATGCATAAATGAGCTGTCATTTTCTATTCGCTGCCCGCTTATCCGCTATTCCCTTATCAAAAAAATTAAACATTAAATCGGAAGTGCATCACATCGCCGTCTTTGACGATGTATTCTTTGCCTTCCACTCGCATTTTACCGGCTTCTTTCACTTTAGCTTCACTTCCGTAAGATACAAAGTCTTGATACGCAATCACTTCCGCACGGATAAATCCTTTTTCAAAATCGGTGTGGATAACGCCTGCCGCCTGTGGTGCGGTGTCGCCTTTGTGTATCGTCCACGCCCGGACTTCTTTTACGCCGGCGGTAAAATACGTTTGCAAATTCAGCAATTTGTATGCCGCACGTATCAGTTTGGAAGCTCCCGGCTCGTCAAGCCCGATGTCTTCGAGGAACATTTGGCGTTCTTCATAACTTTCGAGTTCGGTAATATCGGCTTCGGTGGCAACCGCCAACACGATGACTTCCGCCTCTTCGTCTTTCACGGCTTCTTTCACTTGCTCCACATATTTATTTCCCACTTTTGCGGAAGCCTCATCAACGTTGCACACGTACAGTATCGGCTTGGAAGTCAGCAGTTGGAACGATTCCATCAGCTCTTTGTCCTCATCGGCAACAAGTACCGCACGGGCGGAAATTCCCTGCTCAAGCGATTCTTTTATTCTGTTGAGAAGATCTTGCTCTTTCGCCGCTTTTTTGTCGCCTGCTTTTACGGCACGGTTCACTTTTTCGAGGCGTTTTTCCACCGTTTCGAGGTCTTTGAGTTGCAATTCCACATCAATCGTTCCTTTGTCGCGGATAGGATTGACATTGCCGTCCACGTGGACGATGTTGTCATTTTCAAAGCACCGCAATACGTGGATAATGGCGTTGCATTCGCGGATATTTCCCAAAAACTGGTTTCCGAGTCCTTCACCTTTGCTCGCTCCTTTTACGAGTCCGGCGATGTCCACGATTTCCACCGTAGCCGGCTGAACCCGCTCAGGAACAACGAGTTCCTCTAATTTTTCAAGTCGGGGGTCGGGAACGTTGACCACCCCGAGATTAGGCTCGATGGTACAAAACGGAAAGTTCGCACTTTGTGCCTTAGCGTTTGACAAACAGTTAAATAACGTTGATTTTCCCACGTTGGGCAATCCTACAATTCCGGCTTTCATTATGGTTTAAATTCTTTTATGTCAATGAGTTATTGCAATTTTTCTTTTTCATAAACCCGCACATAATCAATCAAATATTGTTGCGGCAGATTTTCATCGTCGATTTTTCCGCCCCAGCTTCCGCCTACGGCAAAATTAAGCAACAGGTAATAAGGTTTCTGCATCGGGTTTTCTTTCTCATTTTGAGCCATTTCGGTATCAAACGAAAAATATTTTTGTGTATCGAAATAAAAATCGATTTTATGTTCGTCCCATTCGATGGCGTAGATATGGAAACCGTCAAACGGCTGTACACCGCTCAGCGTACCGCCTTTGCTTTGGTGGTTAATTTGCTTGTTATCAACAAAATGGCACGTTCCGTGAACCGTTTCGGGGTCGTGTCCTACATATTCCATAATGTCGATTTCGCCACATTTCGGCCACCCGACCTCAAAATTATCCGTTCCTTTCATCCAAAAAGCAGGCCATACGCCTTGTCCTTGCGGCAGTTTGGCACGCATTTCAATCCGTCCGTACAAAACGCTCCGTTTTCCCAGCGTATGCAGGCTTGCCGAAGTATATTCCGCTACCGAATCATTGCGGACTTTTGTTCCTTTTTGGTTGTAAAATTCGTTTCGGAACGGTTCTTTCCGTGCTGTGATGATGAGCATTCCTCCTCGGACGACGGCATTTTCAGCCCTGCCTTTGGTGTAATATTGGGGTTCGTTGTTACGCACAAAACCGTGCTCATAGCTCCATTTTCCGGGGTCGGGAAGTCCGTCGTAATCAAATTCGTCCGACCACGCCAAACGCCATTGGCCGTCCGTTTGCGAAAACAAATTCCAACCGAAAAATAATGCGATGAGCAGGATTTTACACATATATATAAGTGTTATTTAAATTCTTTTTCCATACGTTTGCGTTCGTTCTCGTCCAAATAAATTTTACGCAAACGCATTGTTTTTGGTGTAACTTCCACGTATTCATCTTTTTGGATATATTCGAGGGCTTCTTCAAGCGAGAATTTGATAGGCGGTGCCAAACGGACTTTATCGTCGGCTCCTGCCGAACGGATGTTGGTCAGTTTTTTCGTTTTGGTAACGTTCACGACCATATCGTCGCCACGTGAATTTTCGCCGATAACCTGACCCGTATAAATTTCTTCGCCGGGGAAAATGAAAAATTTCCCTCTATCTTGCAGTTTGTCAAGCGAATACGGAATGGCTGTTCCTTTTTCCATTGAAATCAGCGAACCGTTGATACGCCCTGCGATTTCGCCTTTAAACGGCTGGTACTCAAGGAAGCGGTGGTTCATAATCGCTTCGCCGGCGGTGGCGGTCAGCAGTTGGTTACGCAATCCGATAATACCCCGTGACGGAATCGTAAATTTGATAATCATACGTTCGCCTTTGGGCTCCATACTCAGCATATCGCCTTTGCGGACAGTTACCATTTCAACGGCTTTTCCGCTTACGTTTTCCGGAAGGTCAATAGTCAGTTCTTCAACGGGTTCGCATTTCACACCGTCAATTTCTTTTATAATTACCTGTGGCTGACCGATTTGCAATTCATATCCTTCACGCCGCATCGTTTCGATAAGTACGGAAAGATGCAGTACGCCACGCCCGAATACCATAAATTTGTCGGCACTGTTGGTGGCTTCGACCCGCAGGGCAAGATTTTTTTCGAGTTCGCGTTCCAAACGTTCTTTCACGTGGCGTGAGGTAACGAATTTGCCGTCTTTCCCGAAGAAAGGCGAGTCGTTAATGGTAAAAAGCATACTCATCGTAGGCTCGTCAATAGCGATGGTGGGCAGTGCCTCAGGATTTTCGTAATCGGCAATGGTATCACCGATGTCAAATCCTTCCAGTCCGGCGATGGCACAGATGTCGCCTGCCTGTACTTCATCGACTTTTTTGCGTCCGAGACCATCGAAAATATGCAGTTCTTTTATTTTGGATTTCACGATGCTGCCGTCGCGTTTTACGAGCGAAATATTCATACCGCTTTTGAGAACGCCACGCTGCAACCGCCCGATGGCGATACGCCCTGTGAACGATGAATAATCGAGTGAGGTAATGAGCATCTGCGTGCTTCCTTCTTGAATTTTTGGCGACGGAATATGTTCGATAACCATATCGAGAAGCGGTGCGATAGAGTCGGTTTGCTTCTTCCAATCGTCTGACATCCAGTTGTTTTTGGCAGAACCGTACACGGTGGGGAAGTCGAGCTGCCATTCTTCCGCTCCGAGTTCAAACATCAGGTCGAAAACGGCTTCGTGTACTTCGTCGGGGGTACAGTTTTCTTTATCTACTTTATTTACGACTACTATCGGCTTGAGTTTCATCTCGATAGCTTTTTGAAGAACGAAACGTGTTTGCGGCATCGGTCCTTCAAAAGCATCGACCAAAAGCAATACGCCGTCCGCCATATTAAGCACCCGTTCCACTTCTCCCCCGAAATCGGCGTGTCCGGGTGTATCTATAATGTTGATTTTGGTATCTTTGTACGTTACCGAAACGTTTTTGGACAAAATGGTAATTCCCCTTTCGCGTTCGATATCGTTGTTATCGAGGATGAGTTCGCCGGTTTCCTGATTTTCTCTGAAAAGAGCACAATGATGAAGAATTTTATCGACCAATGTGGTTTTTCCGTGGTCAACGTGTGCGATAATAGCTATGTTTTTGATAGCAGTCATAAGTTTATTTTATATTTTAGGGTGCAAAAATAGGGAAAAAATTTGAGAATTTGGAAATTTGGGAATGAGGTAATTTGAAAATGATTTTTGTCAGTTACCAAAAGTTTCCATGAATAGGTGTGAGGAGTGAAATGCTACCAACTTATTTTTTAGTGGATGCAAATCGTTTTTTTATACGGTTTAAAAAAGCGGTAATTCCTTCAAATTGGAACATTCCTTTGTCGGTTGTTATTCGCGAAGTCATATACACGCCGAGCGGAAATAATAGCAATGTAGGTATCCATGGAGCGATAGCTGGATTGATAGCACCGTCTTCGGCAATATTCTTAGAAAATAATCCTATAAAATAATAGGATAAGAACAGTAACATAGCGAACACCATCGGTAACCCTAAGCCTCCTTTTCTGATAAATGCGCCCAATGGTGCAGCTACAAAAAATAATACGAGGCAAGCAATCGTAAGGGCGTACTTATCGCTTAGTGTGATGATATGCAGGTTGATGATTTTATTGCGACGGCTGATGTCATCTTGTTTGAAATCGAGATTGTCCACTTGGCTTTTGTTGTTATTGATAGCAGTATCAAAAAGTTGCGCCCTTTGCCAATCTTCAAAGATGTTAATGAGTTCATCAGGGGTATTTATCTTATTAATCTCTTCATTTTCAATAACTTCTATTGTTTTTTGAGGAGGTGGGGCGATAATTCCAGTACGGCGATATAGGCTATTGCCATAATCGGTCATATTTTGTTTGAAATCAGTGGAAATGGAATCAATGGCATAGTTTAACTGATTAACGGTTAGCATTTTGTAGCTTCCACTTGTGTTTTTTTCATTGAAATCAACCTGATTGAGTTTTGAGAGGTCAATATTCATAGCATAGCGCTCAAAACCAACTTTGGCAAAAGGATGTCTTTCGCGTTGGCGGAAACTTTGCGTACGGACATCTTCATAGTATGTGCCTTCGAAAAGAATGAGTTGTAAAAAATCTGAATTTTTATCACTGACCAGTTCGCCTCTTTCGGCGTTGATCACGGTACGGTTCACTCTGTCGGGGGATTTTTTATGGATGACAACGCTTTCTAAATATTGGTCGTTATCGCCTGTTTTTTTATTGACTTTGATGCTTATTTCATCGCCAATATCTGAGAATACACCTTCGGCAATCGCCATAGCGGGTTTTACTTTAGCGATGTTGCTGCGCAGATTTACTATTTCGGCATGTGCCACGGGGATAACATTATTGGCTAAGAAAAATGTAAATCCGCTGAGTAAAACCATGAAGAATATTAAAGGGCGCATGGCTCTTAGCAACGATATTCCAGAGGCTTTCATGGCGGCAAATTCGTATTGCTCGGAAAGCGAACCAAAAGTCATGATAGAGGACAGTACTACCGTGAGCGGCAATATGATAGGTATCAAATGTGGGATGTAGAAAAACAAAAACTTACCGATAATCCACAATTCCAAATCACGACCCGAAAGTTCGTCGATGAACATCCAAATCGTGTGGAATACGAATATCAATATCAGGATAAAAAGTGCCCCGAAGAAATTCTTTAAGAATTGGGTAAGAATATAACGGTCTAAGATTTTCAACGTTTTAAGAATTAAAATTCCGAAATATAGTAGCCGTCTTTCTTATACTTCGCTTTATCGAACCTGAATGTATTTGCCGATAGCGGTTGGTTTGTTTTGAATGAAGTTACAGTGATCGTGGTTTTCGTATTATTTTTACCTACTTCGATAAGGTTGTATATATGCTTGGTTTGTACGTCGATACCGAGTAATATTTGTTTTATTTCCGAATTGCTTTTCAGCGGTTTGAGTTCTACGTATTGTATTTTACGTCCGCGTATATTTTGCTCAATATCCCATTTGTAACTATATCCTTTGCGGTAGAAAGTAAGCATTTTTGAAGGGGTAATGCTATTCTCTGTTTCCTCATTAGATTCGATTATAACTTCTTCATTTTCAGGAATAATAGTGTATGTTTTGTCGCCATCATATATTTTTGTGGCCCCCAGATAGTTGAGTACATATTTATCTTTGGCGAGCGTTACGTTGCCTTTGGTTTCCTGGTTGATATTTTCAGCAAGGTTGTCCAAATTGTATTTGAAGTCAATATAGATATTATCATAACCGGTTACTTTTTTATGAACCTCATCAAGCAAATTTTTAGCTTTTTCACTGTTTTGCGCTTGGATAACGATGCTGCATAAAGCGACTAGTATAATGTATATTTTTTTCATGCGTACTTTTCTATAAAAATTGTAATCAACATTCCTAATCAAAAACCGTTCCAAAGTTTATTTAGTTGAAAGTTGAGAGTTGAAAGTTGAAAGTGTAAAGTAGCGATAGGGTAGTGGAACTTTCATTGATTTTTTTGTTTTGTGATGTAACCTAACGTGGGTTCGATGTAATAAGTTTTTGAATATTGGTCTTATGTCGAACTCACGTTAATCACCATTGGCTATTTCCTATTCCCTATTCCCTAACCCCTATTAATAAAGTAAATTAGCAACAAACTTCCTGCGATAATGCGGTAGTAGCCCCAAATTCGGAATCCGTATTTTTTTATTGCTCCGACAAAACCTCTGATTGCCAAAATGGCTACGATATAAGCAATGACGTTGCCCAATAGGAAAAGCCCTAAGTGTTGTGAATTGCTGGCGAGTACTTCGTAACCTTTCATCTCGATACCGTTTTCCGACCATGTTTTGAGTACGAGCGAATAAACTGTTACGGCAAGCATAGTGGGTACGGCAAGGAAAAATGAAAATTCGGCGGCGGCTTCGCGTGAGAGTTTTTGCTGCATACCGCCGATAATGGAAGCTGCCGAACGGCTTGTACCGGGCATCATCGCCAAACATTGCCAAAACCCGATGATGACGGCTTTGCGTATCGTGATGTCTTCTTCTTTGAAAATGGTGGGACGCCGGAACCATTTGTCAACGAATAGAAGAATTACGCCTCCCAATACCAATACGACGGCTATGGGAATAGGTTTTTCAAGCACAGCTTCGATTTTTTCGTCGAAAAGCTTTCCTAAAATCAGTGCCGGAACAACGGCAAAAGCTAATTTTACATAAAAATTGATTTTGCCAAAGTCAAAGAATTTTTTCCAATAAAGGGTAACAACGGCTAAAATAGCTCCGAATTGGATACAAAGCTGAAAAATATCTAAAAAAACCGACTGTTCGACGCCCAAAATGTGATTGGTGAAAATCATGTGTGCCGTAGATGATACAGGCAAATATTCGGTCAGCCCTTCTACGATGGCGATAATAATGGCTTCGAGGGTACGCATCGGTTAATCGTTATGTTTGATGAAAATAGCGTACACTTCGATAGCAAATCCTATAAGAACAAGAGCCGGAGCTAAATGGATACGTCTGAATGAATAGATGTCGGGGTTGAATACATTGGGGTCATCACTTCCGCCACCGCTCATGAGGATAAAGCCAAAAGCTATGACGGCAAGCCCGATGAGCATGAAAATATAATTTTTTCTTCCGAAAATAAGTTCCGAATGGTGTTTGTCGTTTTTCATTAGGGAATAGAGTTGTATGTTTTTATTAGAAATATAAATCGTTGGTGTTGAGATTTAAAAATCGTTGTGTCGCAAAAAAGGTACTTATCCAACTGATAAAAATCCCTATCAAGATAATTAACACAGAAATGATACTCAGCAATTGCCAATCGGCTAAAACCTTGAATTCCGGAAAGTTAGTATTGATGTAAAACAAACATCCGTAAAGTAAGGCGATGGCAAACAATGCTCCGATAATTCCCAAACGAATGTTGGTGATGATAAACGGCCGGCGGATGAAGCGACGAGTAGCACCTACCAATTGCATGGTTTTAATCGTAAAGCGTTTGGAATGGATAGAAAGCCGAATGGATGAGTTGATAAGTAGAATGGCTACAAAAGTGAATAACACACTGACTATCAATAATATCAGTCCTATCCGCTCAACATTTTCGTGAATAAGGGCAACCAAAGGTTTGTCATAAATAACTTCCGACACGAATGAGTTTTGGGATAATTCGCTTTCCAAATCCTGCATTTTGGACGGTTCGGCGTACTCGGCTTTAAGGCTCAAATCAATAGAGTTTTGTAGCGGATTATCACCAATAAAGGTTACAAAATCCTCACCTATCTCCTCGCTATACCGTTCGGCAGCCTCTTGTTTGGACACAAAACGCACGCTTTTGGCATAATCCGCTACCGACAGCGTCTTCTGTAACTGGCGAATATCGGCTTCTTTGGCATCATCTTTCAAAAAAACCGTCATCGAAACCTGTTCCTTGAAATAGTTCGCCAATTTCTGCGTGTTGAGCAGTAAAAGTCCCAACACACCCAATAAGAATAATACTAAAGTGATGCTTACTATTACTGAAAAATAGGACGTTACAAGCCTACGGCGATTAAATTTTTCGATTGATTTTGCCACGTTATTGCTACATTACTAATATATGAAAGGGTAAAGATACGGCTTTTTTTTAAATAGCCAAGAAGACCAATACAAAACAGTAACCGAAAAAATGGCACAAAAATTGTTTGTTGTAATTCAAACAATAAAATTAGCAGTTATATGAAAAAGATTAAAATTACGATGAGCCTACTGATGTTGGCTTTTTCGGTAACGGCATTTTCACAAGTGCATTTGGGTGCCAAAGCAGGAGCAAACTTAGGAAAACTCGACGGAGTAGCCTACAAAGACAATTTCGAATTGGGCTACCAAGTAGGCGGATTTGTCAGCGTAGGATTGGGCAAACTTGCCGTACAAGGCGAAGTACTATTCAACCAAACCAATACGACTTTCAAAGATTCATACACAAGCGTATGGAACAATGCTTTCGACAAAGGAAAAACCCTCAATTACGTAAGCGTCCCCGTACTCTTAAAATACAATCCGGAAGGAAGAGTATCCCTTATGGCAGGGCCGCAATTCAGCTTCTTGACCAACAGAGATGAGAATCTCTGGCAAAATGGCGAAAAACTTTTCAAAGAAACTGACTTTTCGGTCGTAGCAGGAGCAGAATTGAATTTCAAACCGCTATCCGTTTACGCCCGCTACGTTTGGGGATTTTCCGACATCAGTAATTTCGGAAACGAAAAAGCCAATTCACAACAGATACAAGTAGGCCTAGCTTTGCAGTTGTTCTGATATCGGTTGGATAAAATAACTTCCTCATCCCGTCCCCTTTTTAGTGCGGGCAAGATGAGGAAATTATTTTATGATGAAAACAAGAATTGTAAAATTAATTATTTGAAAATGAGTTAATTGTAGAATTAGCTCATCACGACCCAAAGCGTCAATGCCATTGCAATTATCGCAGGCAAACCTTGCTTGACGAGAATACTTTTGGAAGCAGTAGCCGCCCCGTACACCGCCGCGATGATGACGCACCCAAGGAAAAACATACGGATAGCAAGCGACCACTCAACCTCACCGATGAGCAACGACCATAGCAATCCTGCCGCCAAAAAACCGTTGTACAAACCCTGATTGGCCGCCAACCGTTTCGTTTTCGCAAAAAGCTCATCGGGCAACGAACCGCCAAAAACCTTCTTGCCCGTCGTTTCCCAAGCAAACATCTCTATCCACAAAATGTACAAATGCTCAACAGCAACAACTACCGTAGCTATCGTAGCGATACTTTCTATAATTCCCATAAAACATAATTTATTTTTTCATTAATCGGTCAAGATTTCTTTTATTTTCCCGATTCTTGATGGTTTCCCGTTTATCGTATAGCTTTTTCCCTTTCACCAGAGCAATATCCATTTTAGCGATACCTTTCTCATTGATAAACAGTCGCAAAGGTACAATCGTCAGCCCCGAATTTTTCACTTCTTTATGCAGTTTTTTAAGCTCTCTTTTCTGCAAAAGCAATTTCCGTTCACTTTTCGGTTTATGGTTATAATGCGTACCGTACGCATACTCTTCCACATTCATATTAATCACGAAAAGCTCACCACGCTCATTAAATTCGCAAAAACTTTCCGCAATCGAAGCCTTCCCCAAGCGAATTGATTTTATTTCCGTTCCAGCCAACACAATCCCCGCCAGATATCTATCCAATATCTCGTATTCAAATTTGGCTCTTTTATTTAGTATATTGATATTCTTTTGCATAAGGACGGCAAAATTACATTTTTTTTGAATTAAATGTACAAAACACAGCATAATTTTTAGGGCGTGCCCCCAAAAAAAGAACAGTTATCACCCGATACTGATTTTTAGTTGGCTTACCCCATTTTCAAATTTCCCAATCATCACATTTTTTCATTTTTTTGGGGTCGGGCTTTCCGCTGCAATACACTCGCGAAAACGCTTTTTTTGCACGCCCTGCGTTGGCTTCCGCTGGTCGCCCCCGCAGTGTCGGCAAAAAATAGCGTTTCGCTTCGCTTTATTTCCGCTACTATCCCTCACGCGAGGGGAAAGCCACTAGCCATTAGGCAATAGCCATTAGAAAACATACCGCTTGCCAAGCCTGAAAGGCTGGCTTATTTCAGCCCGACGTTTTACGTTGGGTAATGGAACAGCCATTAGGAAATATACCGCTTGCCAAGCCTGAAAGGCTGGCTTACTTCAGCCCAATGTTTTACGTTGGGTAATGGAACAGCCATTAGAAAACATACCGTTTGCCAAGCCTGAAAGGCTGGCTTACTTCAGCCCGACGTTTTACGTTGGGTAACAAAAACGCAGGTCAAACGCACGAAAAACTTTTCGTGCGTTTGACCTATTCGAAGAGGAGTTGGGGAGAGGGTTTTCAAAAAAGGCTGTCCAATCCTCGTCAGGCAGCCTCATTTTATATAAACACTGAGGTATCAAAACTTGAAATACTCAATATATGTATTCAAATCTTTGTCGCCTCTTCCCGAAAGATTGACAACCACAATATCTTCAGGAAAAAATGTTTTCAACTCCAATGCCGCCAACGCATGAGCACTTTCGATAGCCGGGATAATACCTTCAAGCTGACAGAGTTGCAATCCTGCTTTCATGGCTTGGTCATCGGTAACAGACAAAAACTCAGCCCGTTTGCTCCTGTGCAAATGTGCGTGCAACGGCCCCACTCCCGGATAGTCCAATCCTGCAGAAATCGAATACGGCTCCGTGATTTGTCCGTCATCGGTTTGCATCAATAAGGTGCGGCTACCGTGGATAATACCGTCTTTGCCAAGCACCGAAGTAGCGGCACTCTCTCCGGTATCAATCCCTTTGCCTGCCGCTTCCACAGCAATCAGGTTCACCTCCGGTTCATCTAAAAAATGATAAAAAGCCCCTGCAGCATTGCTTCCGCCGCCCACACAAGCGATTACATAATCAGGATTTTCTACACCTTCGTGTTCTGCCAATTGGTCTTTTATCTCATCGGAAATAATACTTTGAAACCGAGCTACCATATCAGGATAGGGGTGGGGGCCTACCACCGACCCGATGATGTAATGCGTATCGGTCGGGTTGTTAATCCAATCGCGAATGGCTTCATTCGTAGCATCTTTGAGCGTTTTTGAGCCCGACAATGCCGGACGAACTTCTGCACCAAGCATTTTCATGCGAGCCACGTTGGGGGCTTGCCGCTCGATGTCGACTTCGCCCATATACACCACGCACTGCATTCCCATCAAGGCACAAACGGTAGCCGTAGCCACGCCATGCTGTCCCGCTCCTGTTTCGGCAATGATGCGTTTTTTGCCCAACTGCTTGGCTACCAATATCTGACCTATCGTATTGTTGATTTTGTGAGCTCCCGTATGGTTCAGGTCTTCTCGCTTGAGATAGATGCGGGTATTGTAATGTTCGGACAAGCGTTTGGCAAAATACAACGGCGAAGGCCGTCCTACATAATCTTTCAGCAATTGATTAAAGGCGGTTTTAAACTCCGCCGAACTCATGATGCCGAGGTATTTCTGACGCAATTCTTCTACGTTCGGATACAGCATTTCGGGAATATACGAACCTCCGAAATCTCCGTAAAAACCTCGTTCGTTAACTTGATACGGACTGTTGTTGGGGGTGCCACCTATGGGCGTATTTTTAATTTTCATAGTTTGGAAATAAATTCATTCAATAAAGGTATGTTTTTTATGCCGGGTTGCGTTTCAAAACGGCTGTTGATGTCAATTGCATAAAGGGGCAATCCCGACTCGGATAGTTGGCGTATCGCGTCCGCATGTTCTACCCCGATGCCTCCACTTAGGAAAAAAGGAATTGAATATGGATACTCTTGAAGCAATTGCCAATCAAAGGTAAATCCGTTGCCTCCGGGATTAGCTCCTTTAGTATCAAACAAAAAATAATCTACGATAGTGCCGTATTGCGCCAAAATGGAAAAATCAAATGACTTGCCTACCGAAAACGCTTTTATGATTTCGATTGACGGATGGTTTTGTTTCAATTCTTGGCAAAATTCGGGTGTTTCGTTGCCGTGTAATTGGATTGCACTTAGTGGATAATCACTTATTTTCTTGTTGATTTCCAGTGATGTGGCATTGACAAAAACGCCAACTTTCCGTATTTCGGAAGGAATGTCAGGAATGGTATCGGTAAGATAGCGTGCAGATTTTTCATAGAAAATAAATCCCATGTAATCGGGTTGCAACCCGGCTACCGCCCGGATATTGCCTGCGGATTTCATCCCGCATATTTTTATTTTAAAACGATTTTTTTTCAATTTCTTCAATAAATTTGCGTGTGGTAGGGATGATAGCATCATTTTTCATAAAATTTTCACCAATCAAAAAACCTTGATACCCATATTTTTTTAATTCCCATATATCATGCACCTCACTGATACCACTTTCGGAAACTTTTACAAATTCATCGGGAATTTCTACGGACAGCGTTTTACTGGTATCAATCGTTACCTCAAAAGTTTTCAGATTTCTATTATTTACCCCCAGCATTGTTACTTCAGGGGTTATCGAATGATGCAACTCGTCGGCATCGTGTACTTCGAGTAATGTTTCCAGCCCGAGTGCTTTTGCGGTAATAGCAAAGGCTTTGATTTCTTCTTTTTTCAATACGGCTGCGATGAGCAATATCACATCGGCTCCGTAAGCTTTCGCTTCGTGGATTTGGTATTCGTCTACGACAAAATCTTTCCGCAACAAGGGCAATTGGCATGAGGCTCTTGCGACTAACAAATCATCCAGCGAACCGCCGAAATATTTGCCGTCAGTCAGTACCGAAATCCCAGATACGCCTGCTGTTTCATAGGCTTTTACCACATCAAAGCAGTTGTGCTGTTGGTTGATAACCGCTTTGGATGGCGACCTGCGTTTGTGTTCGGCAATGATACCGTTTTTACTTTTTTTAAGATTGTCGGCAAGCGAAAAAGCAGTCCGTCCATAAAGGACGCTTTGTTCTAATTGAGCGATAGGAATAAGCTTTTTTTTGAGGTCGATTTCTTTGTATTTGTCAGCGACAATTCTATCTAATATAGTCATAATCAATGTGTAATATCACGCATTTGTCAATGCGAGCAATTTTTTAAACGATTGTAAAGCTTTCCCCGATTGCAGGCTTTCCATTGCTTTTTGATAGCCTTCGGTATGCGACAGATTTTGTGCCGTAGCGATTGCCATTCCTGCATTGGCACACACTACCTGCTTTTGGGCTTCTGTGCCATTGCCTTCAAGGACGTCGGTAAAAATACGTGCTGCATGCTCAATGGTATGTCCGCCTGCGATGGCTTCTTCTGTCAAAACCGCCAATCCCCAATCATGAGGATAGAGAGTTTGTTCGCTGTCATTGCGGATGACTTTCGTTCCTCCAGTGAGCGATATTTCGTCATATCCGTCCAAAGCATTGAGAATCGTGTAATTTTTGGAAGTATTTTGATATAAATAGGCGTACAATCGGGCTATTTCGAGGTTGTACACGCCTACAAGCTGATTTTTTGGAAACGCAGGATTGACCATCGGTCCCAGCATATTGAAAAACGTTTTCACTCCCAATTCTTTGCGGATAGGGGCTACTTGCTTCATCGCAGGGTGAAATAGTTGTGCGTGCAGGAAGCAAATGCCTGCCTGGGCAAGATATTTTTGAAGTTTGTCCGCATCATTGGTAAATCGGATGCCAAGATGCTCCATCACATTGCTCGACCCACACGATGATGAGACGCCATAATTGCCGTGCTTGGCAACCAATACGCCTGCTCCAGCGGTAACAAATGAAGCTAATGTAGAAATGTTAAAAGTATCTTTGCCATCGCCACCCGTGCCGCAAAGGTCGATAGTTTCATATCCGTCGAGCGGTACTCGGATACATAAATCAAGTAACGCATCGCGGAAACCTTCCAACTCTTCGACCGTAATATTACGCATCATGTATACAGTCATAAAAGCAGCTATTTGCGAAGGATTATACGCTCCTTCCGAAATAGATATGAGCGTTTGCCGGGCTTCTTCTTTGCTTATGGTTTCGTGGTGTATGAGTCGGTTAAGAATATTTCTCATTAGGTATAAATAGCTGTTTTTCAATACATTAATTCTCAATCCAATTTTTCAGAATGGTTTTTCCCAACGGGGTTAACACCGATTCTGGATGATACTGTACACCACGTACATCGTACTGCTTGTGGCGTAGCGACATGATTTGTCCGTTGGTGTCTACCGAAGTTACTTCCAACGCTTCGGGCAACGGATGTTGCACCACCCACGAATGGTAACGCCCGACTTCGATTTGGCGGGGCATATTTTTGAATAAAACATCATCTTGGGTAATTTCTACAGGGGTTGCCACTCCGTGATATACGTTATCCAAATTGGTCAGCGTACCTCCAAATACTTCTCCGATGGCTTGTTGCCCTAAGCAAACGCCAAAAATGCTTTTGGTTGCGGCGTATTGCCGGATGATATCTTTGAGCAATCCTGCTTCATCAGGAATGCCGGGGCCGGGTGAGAGTAATATTTTATCAAAAGGCTCAACCTCATCTAGCGAAAGGCGATCGTTGCGTTTTACAATAACATCACACCCTAATTCTTCGAGATAATGCACCAAATTGAACACAAAACTATCGTAATTATCTATGACTAAAACTTTCATTCTGCAAATCGTATTTTAATTTTCTTTATAGGGAATTTATTTTTTGAACAAGCAAATATACTAATATGTAAGGAATGACAGCTGTTTTTTTACCAAAAAAATAAAGAAAGTATTTCTTTTTACTATCAAATAGTTGTAGAGCCGTTTTTTTATTCAGAAAAACAATTAGTTACGCACTACGAATGAAAATATTTGCTGAAAAGAAAATAAAAAAGTTTTTGCAAATAAAAAAATATGTATATTTGCAGTCCGAAAAAACGGGATGTAGCGCAGTTGGTAGCGTTCACGTATGGGGTGCGTGAGGTCGCTGGTTCGAGTCCAGTCATCCCGACTTTTTTTTTCCGCCTTACGGGGCGGTTTTTTTATGCTTAGTAGCGTCCCATTTCAGATTTTACCGTATTTCCTTATTGGAGATTGGCTTCTTTGAACGATTTTGGGAAATTGGTGGTAACAAAATCAAGCCCCATTTTCTGTAACCATTTCAAATCTTTTTCGTTATTGACAGTCCAAGCGTTGGTTACCAACCCGAGTTTTTTGGCTTGAGGTATCCAGTTTTTATTTTTCCGGTACAGACTGTAATGATAGTCAATACCGTCAAGCCCAATATGCTTGACTTGCTCCGGGGAAAGGTCGCCATTGAGGTATTGTACCTGTGATGTAGCGGATAACCGCTTGATTTCCTTGCATATATGTAAACTGAAAGATATGAATTCCGATTGCGGCATCATATCATGAGCGTGAACTATGGCGAGGGCTTTTTGCACCATGACGGTTTCTTTTGCATCGGACTGCTGCGGTTTGAGTTCGATGATGAGTTTGTGTTGTGGATATTGTTTTCCTAAGCGGATAAAATCATCAAGAAGGGGAAGTTTTTCACCGTTGGGCAGCGTTTCGTTTTTGAGCTGGCCGTAGGTGTATTTGGAAATTCGTTTTCCATTTATTTTGGCATCGTGGTGAATGACCAATACGTCATCGGCGGTCAGTTGCACATCAAATTCACTTCCGTAGATATTCAATTCCAATGCATTACGAAGCGATTCGAGTGAGTTCTCGGAAGTGGCTGGTTGCGTCCAATTCCCCCGATGTGCGATGATTTGTGTAGTTTGTCCATGTATAAATGTAACTGAAAGCAAAGTTATTAAAGTATAAATATTTTTCATTCGGAAGGATTTTATTGTCAGGACAAAAATATCAAAATAAGAATGCGCTCTGAAACTACGAATGTTATTTTATTATTAAATTAACGTGAGATTGATGTAACAAGTTGTTGATTATTAGTACCTTATTTTCGCGGGAGCCCCCAGCCCCTCTCCCTTATGTGAGCGAAAGCGAGGAAGTGTTAGGGGCTGAGGGAATTAAAGCGTTGATTTACAATATTTTCTTACATCAATCTCACGTTACTTAAACAACGAAAAATATTATTGATAATCAAATGGTTACGCAGGTATTGCAAAAACCGATAAAAACAGAGAATTATTTTGTATCCAACACATCGCGGAGTTTGTTGCTCAACAGCATAAACGCCATGACCAAACTCATGATAGCAATGCCGGGGATGAGTGCCAGATAAGGCTTGCCCATGAGCAGGTAATTATAGTGGTCTTTTATCATACTTCCCCAGCTGGGATTGGGCGGTTGCGAACCGATGCCGAGGAAGCTGAGCCCGCTTTCAATCAAAATGGCAGAAGCAAAATTAGCCGCTGAAATAACGATAAGCGGGGCAAAAATATTCGGAAAAAGATGTTTGCTGATGATTCGGAAATCGGAATATCCGAGCGCGTAAGCCGCTTCGACGTACTGATTTTTTTTAGCAGAAATAATTTGTCCGCGTACAATACGGGCTACTTCAACCCACATGGTAAGTCCCACGGCGACAAATACTTGCCAATAGCCTTTGCCAAGTGCCAGCGTAAAAGCGATGACCAACAAAAGGGTAGGGATAGACCACACCACATTGATGAGCCACATGATGACCGCATCGGGTTTACCTCCGTAATAACCGGCAATGCTGCCTAACGTAATGCCTACGATGAGCGAAATGCAAACCGCCACAAAGCCTATTCCGAAAGAGACACGGGTCCCGACAAGCATACGGCTGAGCATATCCCGTCCATATTTGTCTGTACCGAGCCAAAAGGTTTTGTTTCGGATATATTGTTGGACAATTTCGTTTTTCGGAATATCGGGAAATTGCTGCCAACTGACGAGAATTTCTTCGGCAGCTACATCGCTGTTGCCAGCGGCAGGAATGTACCAGATGCCTTGCGGTGCGGTGCGGTACGACTGTATCGCGATTTCGGTTGTAGGCACACGAACCCCACTGAGGAAACGTTCGCTTATCGAAGGAGCATTCGCGTCAGGTACAGTCAGCATCAACGCCGAATACCCGGGCGGTTGCGAATGGACAGCCAGGTGCATCTGGTTGGCATAGCGGCTGTTGTCGGGGGCGAGTGCGTAAGCAAATACTGCGATACATCCATAACACACGATGATACCCAAACCAATGATACTCAATGGATAGTGGAGCAATTTATGGAATACAGAGCGGTCTGTATTGTCAGCCATGCGTGATTAATTATTTATTTTAGCGATAAGTTCTTTATCATTCATATCTTCCAATACATGCACAGCTTCCTCAATATAAACGTCTTTCACGAGACTTTCGTGCCAACGGTCGCGACGGAGTTTCAAATCTTCGTTTTCTTGTATTTTAGCTTCGTCGGCAGGCAGTGAATTGAACAGTAAAGCCGATTTATAGTCGCTAATAGATTTAAAACGTTTGGATTGTTCCTCTTTAGCTTCTATGTTTTTTTTGTATAAATCATAATTAAGAGGAAATACATATTCGTCTTGTTGTGTTTTTATCCATTTTGCATTTTCGTCGATAAGTTTGAGTGTTTGATTTTCCGCCATACGTTTTTGGCTATTGGCAATCACTTTGTTGTACGATATAGAGGTATCCCATTCGCTGAACGGAGCAGCTTCGATTTTGTCCCACGGCATAGGATTGTCAAGGTCGCGTTCGCCTATATCTATATAGGTGTAGCGGTCTGGAACGATGACATCACTTTTCACGCCCTCCAATTGCGTTGAGCCACCATTGATGCGGTAGAACTTTTGGGTTGTGATTTTGATAGCTCCCATATCGCCGTAAGAGTTGTTACGGAGAAATCGGTTGAGGTCAACTAAATTTTGAACCGTGCCTTTTCCATAGGTTTGTTTGCCACCGATGATGACGGCACGTTTGTAATCCTGCATCGCGGCTGCCAATATTTCGGATGCCGACGCCGAAAGCTCGTTAACGAGGATGACAAGCGGTCCGTCCCACTGCACTTTAGGATCATTGTCGGAGAGGATTTCTTTATTTTTCCCCGACGACTTTATTTGTACGATAGGTCCTTTCTTGATGAATAAGCCACCAATGTCCACGACTGTTTTGAGCGAACCGCCGCCATTGTTACGCAGGTCGAGGATAAGACCGTCGATATTTTGTTTTTTCAGTTTTTCGATTTCGAGAGCCACGTCCGAAGCTGCGTTACGTTCTTTATAATCCTGAAAATCAACATAGAATTTCGGCAGATCAATAATTCCGTAGCGCTGTCCGTCATTTTCTATAAGAGCTGATTTGGCGTAGGTTTCTTCTATTTCCACCACATCGCGAATGATAGGCACGATTTCGATAGTACCGTCCACACGCTTCACTGTCAGGCGTACTTCCGTACCTTTCGGACCTTTGATGAGGTTTACAGCATCGTCGAGTCGCATGCCTACTATATCCACAGGCTCTTCGTTATCTTGAGCTACTTTGAGGATTTGGTCACCTACTTCAAGCAATTTTCCTTTCCAAACGGGACCGCCCAAAATAACACTCGTGATGCGAACGCCGTCAGGTTTCTTTTGTAATTGAGCCCCGATACCTTCAAATTTCCCTGAAATATCACGGTCAAAGCGCTCTTTGTCATCAGGCGCCATATAGCTGGTATGCGGGTCAAAAGCTTCGGTAACGGCATTGACATAGATATTAAACCAATCTTGGCGATTCAGGTCTTTGTAGATGGCAAACATTTCCGAAAGCGTTTTTTCGGTAACTTCCTGCGAATCTTTGGTAAGTTCGCTCAGATTTTTTTCCTTGTATGCGGCATCTTTTTCTTTTTTATCTTTCTCCTCTTTTTCTTTAGTCATAAGTGTAGAAAGCGTTGAAAAAGTAATAATTTTATTCCAGCGTTCACGCAATTCGTTTTTATTTTTGGCGTAGCCCATTTTCTCGGTATCGGTATCAATAGTCAGGTTGGTATTGATGTCAAGAGGTTTTGCGAGAATCTCCTGCGTGATTTTCTCAGCCTCTTTCATACGTTCCATCAGGCGTTTGTAAGTCAAGTTGAAAAACGAGAGGTCGCTACCCCTGAGTTGGTCATCGATAAGAACTTCATATTTTTTAAATTCCTCAATATCCGACTGCATAAAATACCTTTTTTGGCTGTCGAGATAATTTATATAGTTGTTAAACACCGATTTCGAAAAATCATCATCCATATTTACCGGACTGTAATGCCCGTTGGACAGCACATATTGGATGATTTCGATAAGAAGCTTATCTTTATCAGGATTTTCAAATTTTTTATTCGTAAAGCTACACGAAGCAAACGATATAAACAGCAAAAATAATAAAGAAGATATATTTTTCATAATACTATACATCAAAATTAAATTAAAAATAATTGATAACCAGTCTGTTAGTAGATAAAATCACTACACAAAGAAGCTATCACCGCACAAATATAATAGTTTGTTCGCAAATTTCCTAAAAAATCATGCCATAATAGAGCAAGCAAATGGTATTTTTTTGTTAAAAAACAAAGAAATTAAAAACAAATACTTTTTCACTTTCCGAAAAAGAAGATTCAACAACCATTTTTATCAGGGCGTGCCCCCAAAAAAAGAAGAATTATTGCCCGATAGCGATTTTTCATTGGCTTACATCATTTTCAAATCATCCCATTTTCTCATTTTTTTGGGGTCGGGCTTTCCGCTGCAATACACTCGCGAAGACGCTTTTTTTGCACGCCCTGCGTTGGCTTCCGCCGGTCGCCCCCGCAGTATCGGCAAAAAACAGCGTTTCGCTTCGCTTTATTTCCGCTACAATCCCTCACGCAATCCCGGCACAGCCCAAAAACCGTATTAGAAAAAAATACAATAATCATCATTAAATCAATAAATTAATTCTTTAAAGAAGATAAATTTATCTTTTATGACATTTGTCATGTTTTGTGAAATGGCAAAGCACTAATTTTGCATTACAATTAAATAATTGATTTAATAACAACGGCTTAAAACGAATTTAAAATGAAATTAATCACACGCACATTGGCAATCGCAACTATTGCATTATTAGTAAGTTGCAAAGGAAACAACAACCAGTCGCAAGACGATTTCTCAAAACCTGTAAAAACGGAAGCCGCCATGCCTGCCGACCCTAAAGAAAGCAAAGGCGTAGGCCCTATAAAAGAGCTCAAACTGCCCGGTACCATTGACGAAACACTGGCAGCCGCCGGCAAAGAAGCATTCGACCTGAAATGTACCGCTTGCCACAAAATCGGGCGGAAATTCGTTGGTCCAGACCTGACAGGCGTGATGGAACGCCGCTCACCGGAGTGGGTGATGAATATGATTCTCAATCCGGAAGAAATGGTTATCAAAGACCCCGTAGCCAAGCAGTTACTCTTGGATTACAACGGCTCGCCAATGGCAAACCAACATCTGACAGAAGAAGAAACCCGTAGCATCGTAGAATATTTCAGAACACTGAAAAATTAAAATTGCGTTGTCCCGATATGTCCCGATGTTTCACAACGGGCTGAAATGAGCCGCCCTTTCAGGGCTGTGAAATTATACAAGGGAGTTAGTCAAGCCTGAAAGGCTGGCTCAATTCAGCCCAACGCAAAGGGATACTTTCAGGGCTGTGAGCATCGAGAAAAGGACAGGTCAAGCCTGAAAGGCTGACTTAATTCAGTCCAACGGCAAAAATTGGGACGCAATGAAAAAGAAATTTTTAATACACACTATATAATGAGACAAAACATCAGGACATTAGGATTTTCTTTGTTGGCTGCTGTACTCGCAGTAGGTTGCGGCAATAACGAAGGAAATAAAAAAGGAGCATTGGGAAGCAATGCTGCCGAGAAAGTGTATGTAGCTCCGGGCGAGTACGATGAGTTTTACGCATTCGTATCGGGAGGCTTCAGCGGACAGTTGGCGGTATACGGACTGCCTTCAGGACGCTTGTTCAAAGTCATTCCCGTATTTTCGGTCGATGCCGAAAAAGCGTGGGGATTCAATGAAGAAACCAAACCGATGCTCAACACATCGTACGGATTTGTGCCGTGGGACGACTCGCACCACCCCGACATCTCGCAAACCAATGGCGAACTTGACGGACGCTGGGTGTTCATCAACGGTAACAACACGCCGCGTATCGCCAAAATCGACCTTACCACGTACGAAACCACCGAAATTATCGAAATCCCCAACAGTGCGGGTAATCACAGTTCGTCGTTCGTAACCGAAAATACGGAATACGTTGTAGCAGGAACACGTTTCTCAGTGCCTGTGCCTCAGCGTGATATGCCGATTAACGAATACAAAGGCAACTTTAAAGGTGCTTTGACGTTCATCAGCGTTGACCCCGAACACGGACACATGGACATCAAATTCCAGCTCATGATGCCGGGCTTTGACTATGATTTGTCGCATCCCGGACGCGGAAAATCGCACGGCTGGTTCTTCTTCACCACCTATAACACGGAAGAAGCCAACACGCTCTTGGAAGTGAACTCGTCGCAAAACGACAAAGACTTCATCGCTGCCGTAAATTGGAAAAAAATCGAAGAATACGTAAACAACGGCGGTGGTACGAAAATGCCGACCAACTACGCCCACAACGTATACGACGAAGAAACCCACATGGCAACATCTACAATGAAGAAAGAAGTATTGGTGGTCAATCCGGCAGAAGTTCCGGGCGCCGTATATTTCTTACCTACGCCTAAATCGCCACACGGTTGCGACGTTACCCCCGACGGAGAATACATCATCGGTAACGGAAAGCTTTCTACAAACCTGACCGCTCACTCGTTTACCAAAATGCTCGATGCGATTGAAAACAAAAAATTCGACGGCGAGGCTTACGGCATTCCTATCTTGCGTAGCGAGGACGTAGTTGGCGGTGTGGTGGTCAATCCGGGTCTCGGGCCATTGCATACCGAATTTGACGACAAAGGTTACGGATATACCACATTCTTCATTTCTTCGGAAGTCGTAAAATGGAAAATCGGGACTTGGGAAATCGTTGACCGCCAGCCTACTTATTATTCGGTAGGACACCTTATGATTCCGGGCGGTAACTCACGCAAACCTTACGGAAAATACGTTTTGGCGATGAACAAAATCACCAAAGACCGCTATTTGCCAACAGGTCCGGAGGTAACGCAATCGGCTCAATTGTATGATATTACGGGTGAAAAAATGGAGCTTCTGCTCGATTTCCCAACGGTGGGCGAACCGCACTATGCTGCCGGTATTCCTGCGAGCGTTATCAAGGATAAGTCTAAGAAAATCTTTAAATTAGAAGACAACAAGCACCCTTACGCCGTGAAAAACGAAAAAGATACCCGAGTGGTGCGTCAAGGCAACGAGGTACACATTTATATGACGATGATACGAAGCCATTTCGCACCTGATAACATTGAGGGAATTAAAGTGGGTGATAAAGTGTTCTTCCATGTTACGAACCTTGAGCAAGATTACGACGTTCCGCACGGAATCAGTATCATCGGGGCAAATACATCGGAGCTTCTCATCATGCCGGGACAAACCGAAACTTTCGTTTGGGAACCTAAGCAAGTAGGTGTGTGGCCATTCTACTGCACCGATTTCTGTTCGGCATTGCACCAAGAGATGCAAGGATATGTACGCGTATCGCCAGCCAACTCTAATATAGAGTTGTCGTGGAGCTTGGACGGAGAGTAAGATTTCCTCACCCCCGCCCCCTAACACTTCCTCGCTTTCGCTCACATAAAGGAGAGGGGAGAAAAAGCTCAACGTTATCTGAGTAGCTCCCCTCTCCTTTGGAAATCGAAGATTCATCGAAACCAAAATTTAAAATGATAAAAATGAGATAGAGGGGGCGGGGGTGAGGTTTCTAATTTTTATAACAATAAAAATAAATTCTGATGAAAAAGTCACGAATTTTTATGATGTCGGGTGTGTTATTGTTGCTTTTGCTTTTTGTATTTCCGCTTTGGAATATCACATTGCAAGCGCCGCAATACCCGATTCCGCTGGGGATGAATATCTACATACATAAGTTTGAAGACCAGCATCCGCATGACATCAAAAACATCAACCTGATGAACCACTACGTGGGAATGAAGGATATTCCCGAAACAATTCCCGAATTTACGATATTTCCGGCAGTTATCCTCACGATGGTCGTTATCGGGCTTATCATCGGGTGGAAAGCCAATTACCGTTGGTTTATGGGGTGGACGATTTTAATGATAGTGCTTGGCGCGGCAGGAATGTATGATTTTTACCTGTGGGAATACGATTACGGACACAACCTCAATCCGAAAGCCATCATGAAATTTACGAACCCCGATGGCAGCATTATGGGCTTCCAACCGCCGCTTTTCGGTACGAAATATATTCTTAACTTTGTAGCGACATCGTATCCGCGACTTGGAGCATTGGCAATGGCATTAGGATTATTGCTCACGTTCAGTGCGTATTTCGTAGGAAAAAAAGAAGCAAAACGCTAACGGGAGATATTCCGTAAATTACATAAAAATATCTTTCCCTGCCGGGAGAATTTCCACTCTTTGCGGTAGCAATTTTTGTAGGGAAAGATGTTTTTTAATAAAATCTTCCGACAATATTTCATATCGGACTGAAATGTCGGGAAAATCAATAAAAAATCACTAACAAAATAAAAAATGAAATCAATAACATCACTTTTAGGAATATTCACGCTGCTTGCCTTTACAAGCTGTGAAGTAGCTCCCCAACCGATTGAGTACGGTACGGATATGTGCCACTTCTGCTCCATGAGTATCGTTGACAAAACCCATGCGGCACAGATAGTTACGCAAAAAGGACGGGCATACAAATACGATGCTGCCGAATGTATGATACAAGATATTCAAGCGAAAGATTACGGCAAAATTGCTCTTTTTTTGGTTACGGATTACACGCATCCTGCCAAATTGATTGATGCTGCGGAGGCTACTTTTTTGGTATCGGAAGAAATCAAAAGCCCGATGGGAGCAAACCTTTCCGCTTTCGAAAAAAAAGAAGAAGCCCAAAAATACGAAGGACAATTATTCACTTGGGAAACCATACAAAAGCGTTTCGATAACTAACAAAATATGCGTATTTTAATCATTTTATGTATATTGCTGACGCAAATTGTAGCGGCACAGCAACATCAGGTGTGCAGCAGCTGTCCGAGTACGTCCGTTAAAGAAGCCGTAGCCAAAGCACAACCGCACGACACTATTTATATCCGTAAAGGAACGTATAAAGAATATGACATCCGCATTGACAAACCGCTTACGGTTATCGGGGAGGAACTTCCCGTGATTGACAGTGATTTCAAAGGATATGCGTTCCAATTACTGTCGGATAGCATTACGCTCAAAGGATTGAAAATCATTAATGTAGGACGAAGCTACACGAAAGATTACAGTGCCGTGTACGTTTCCAAAAGTAGGAATATCACGTTGGAAAACAATGTGTTGGAAAATATCTTTTTCGGATTTCTTATCGAGAAAAGTCATGATTTGATTATCCGCAACAACCACATTTCGAGCAAAGCTACCGACGAAGCTGCGGCAGGCAACGGCATCCACTTGTGGCACAGTTCCAATGCACACATCGCCAACAACGAACTGCACGGACTTAGGGACGGACTTTATTTCGAGTTTGTAAGCCACAGCAAAATCGAAAATAACAACAGTTACAATAACGTTCGGTACGGAATCCATTTCATGTTTTCCAACCATAACGAGTACAATAACAATGTATTCCGTGCGAATAATGCCGGCGTAGCGGTGATGTTTTCCAAATTTATCAATATGACGGGCAATTCGTTTTTAGATAATTGGGGAACGGCTTCCTACGGATTGCTTCTCAAAGAAATTTATGATGCCGACATCATCAATAACACATTCCGAAACAACACAATAGCCATCAATCTGGAAGGTTCGACACGGATGAATTACATCGGGAATACGTTCGAGAATAACGGTTGGGCAGTAAAAGTGGCAGGAGCGTGTTATAAAAACGTGTTCAGAGCCAATAATTTTAAGAACAATTCGTTCGATATGGCGTATAACAGCAACCTTAACGACAATGAGTTTGACGGCAATTATTGGAGCGATTACACGGGCTACGACCTTGACCGCGACGGCATTGGCGATGTGCCGTACCGTCCTGTAAAACTCTTTTCGTATGTCGTGAACAAAACGCCCGAAACCATCGTACTGCTCAGAAGTCTGTTTGTTGACATCATCAACTTTTCGGAAAGAGTAACCCCGGTGTTTACCCCCGAAAACCTGCTCGACCACAAACCCTTAATGCAACCCACAAAATGATACAGGTAGAAAATCTATATAAAAAATTTGGTAAAGTACAAGTGCTGAACCAACTCAATCTCGATATTAACGACGGCGGTATTTTTGCCATTCTCGGTCCCAACGGTTCGGGCAAGACAACACTCATCAAAAGCATTCTCGGCATGGTATTGCCCGACAAAGGCAGTATTACTATCGGTGGAAAATCCGTATTGAAGCAATATCGTTACAAAGACGACATCGGGTATCTGCCCCAAATCGCGAATTTTCCATCGAATTTAAAAGTGTCGGAACTTATAAAATTAATTAAAAATTTAAGAAATAAGCCTGCCGATGACCGTCCGTTGATAGAACGCTTCAAGCTACAACCTTTTTTGGATAAAAAACTCGGAAACCTTTCGGGCGGAACGAAACAGAAAGTCAATATTTTACTATCGTTTATGTTTGATAACCAACTGATTATTCTTGATGAGCCGACCAACGGGCTCGACCCAGTATCGGTCATTTCGCTTAAAGAACTTATTTACGAACAGAAACAGCAGGGCAAGACGATTCTCATCACTTCGCATATCATGAATTTTGTGGAAGAAATTGCCGATGAAGTGGTTTTCTTGCTCGAAGGACAAATTCATTTCAAAGGAACGGTGCTTCAGCTCAAGATGCAAACCGGAAAGCCGACATTGGAGCATGCCATCGCACAATTACTTTCCGAAGAAAACGTATTATAAAGCACAATCAATAGGAGAGAGCGATATTTTCTATTTTTTTGGTTATTCCCTAATGATTATTTTCTATTCCCTATTGGCTATTTCCTATTGGCTATTCCCTAACCCCTAACCCCTAATACCATGCTTAAAATCATAAAATATTCATTTTCAGACTTAATGCGGAGCAGTTGGAGCTACGTGTATTTTTTGTTTTATTTGTTACTCGGTTTTACGTTGCTCTTCCTCAACCACGACCCCGGCAAGGCGGTCATCTCGCTGATGAACGTCATCACGGTACTCACGCCGCTCATCGGAACGATTTTCGGGGTGATGTATTATTATAATTCCCGTGAATTTACGGAACTGCTTTTGGCACAACCTCTTAAACGTTCGACGATTTTTTTAGGACAATATTTGGGTGTGGCAATTTCATTGAGCATGAGTTTGGTAATTGGTCTGGGCATTCCGTTTGTTGTGTACGGTGTATTTTCGGGCGATGTATCTAACTTTGCTACCTTGCTTCTTGTCGGTATCTTCTTGACATTCATCTTTGTAGCCATCGCTTTTATCATTGCCCTGGTCAACGAAAATAAGATAAAAGGTTTTGGTTTTGCGATACTGATGTGGCTGTTTTTGGCGGTTATTTATGACGGATTATTCCTCATTTCACTCATAACATTCCAAGAATATCCGCTTGATAAACTGGCACTTGGGGCTTCAATGTTCAATCCGATTGACCTTTCACGGATTTTAATTTTACTGAAATTGGATATTTCGGCACTTTTAGGCTATACAGGAGCTGTTTTCAAGAAATTCTTCGGAACTAATTTCGGTACGATACTATCATTTTCCGTATTATTATTATGGACATTGATACCGATATGGTTTATCAAACGGATTTCCGCCAAAAAAGATTTTTAAGATTTTGAATGCAATGTTTGGTATTTGAATGCTTCGCTGTTTGAAATGGTTTGAA
>JAUNTM010000135.1 GCA_030538675.1 Capnocytophaga sp. | reverse complement strand
GAAGCATCAAACAATATCAAATCCACCAACTTCGTTGGGGAAAGCATCAAACCATTTCAAATTTATCAAACAGCGAAGCGTCAAACAATGAACGAAATCCACTGTTGCCATATAGAAAATTTCACCACCTCGTACGGCGTCCGGGTAACCGGCATCAACGTGCGTTATCAGCTGTACGGCAAGGCGTTAGGTTCAGCTCCCATTATCGTTATTAATCACGCCCTTACGGGAAATTCGCAACTTATTGGTACGTCGGGCTGGTGGAACGATACCGTAGGAGACCACAAACCGATTGATACACAACGATATACCATTCTGGCGATGAACATACCCGGCAACGGTTTCGCCTCTGATGAAAACGATTTTATCACCAATTACGAGCATTGGGCAGCCGTTGACGTAGCCAAAATATTCAATTTGTGCATCGGAAAAATCGGGATTGCGGAAGTGTATGCCCTTGTGGGTTGCTCGGTTGGCGGAGGTATTGCGTGGGAAATGGCAGTGTTAAATCCGGAATTGTTCCGAAAACTCGTAGTCATTTCCGCCGACTGGAAATCCTCCGACTGGGTCATCGGGAATTGTTTGCTACAAGAACAAATCCTCAAAAACTCCAACAATCCGCTGCACGATGCCCGCCTGCACGCAATGCTCTGTTATCGTACGCCGCAATCGCTCAAAATGAAATTCGACCGCAGTACGCACCCTCCAACACAATTATATAATGTAGAAAGTTGGTTGTTGCACCACGGCGAAAAACTAACGAAACGTTTTTCGCTCGCATCGTATAAATTGATGAACCAACTCGTTAAAACCATTGATATTTCACGAGAGAAAGGTTCGTTCGCCGAAGCGGTACAAAATCTCGATGCCGACATCCATATTATAAGTGCCGATTCGGATTTGTATTTCGTTCCCGACGAAGACCGACAAACCGCCGCAGAACTCAAACAATTAGGGAAAAACGTAACCCATAACGAAATCAAATCCGTTCACGGACACGATTCATTTTTAATAGAACACGAACAATTAGCGGAAATTTTTTCTAATTTGAAAATTTGGTGATTTGAAAATTTGAAAATGGCTTACTCAAATGGAAGATTGATAATTAAAAAACGAAAAGACCTCACCCCCGCCCCCTCTCCAAAGGAGAGGGGAGAAAAAGCTCAATGTTATCCGAGTGGCTCCCCTCTCCTTTGGAAATCGAAGATTCATCGAAACCAAAATCTAAAATAATAAAAATGAGATATAGGGGCGGGGGTGAGGAAAAACAAATTATAACCTATGAAAATCATAAAATTCGGTGGCAAATCGCTTGCCAATAACGGAATTGAAAAAGTTATCGACATCATCGTGGAAACGGCACGGCAAGAGCCCGTTTCGCTGGTTGTTTCGGCACGTGCCGATGCGACCGATACGCTCGAGGCATTGCTCGAAAAAGCCTCAAAAAACGATGAATATCTGTCGGATTTAGACGCATTCAGAGCGTATCAGCAACACGATTTCGGGCTGTCGTTCGATGAAGAATTTTCAACCTTGAAACAGTTGCTTGAAGGCGTGTCATTGCTGAAAGATTACAGCCTGAAAGTCAAAGACCAAGTAATGGCACAAGGCGAATTGATGTCCGCCAAATTGGTAACACATCTGTTGCAAAAACGAGGCGTAAAAAGCCGTTTTGTGGATAGCCGCACCATTTTTAAAACCGATGCTGTCTCTGGTAATGCACAGATTATCAGTGATATATCTGAAAGAAATACGAAAGAATTGTTCGCACAAATCCCTTCCGATGAAGTGGCGGTGGTAACGGGCTATATCGCTTCGACCGAAAAAGGCGAAACCACCACGCTGGGTCGCAACGGCAGCAACTACTCGGCGGCACTTTTGGCGAACTATCTCGATGCCTGCGAAATGCAGAATTATACGCACGTGGACGGCATTTTCACAGCCAATCCCGAACTCGTCGCCGAAGCCAAAATCATTCGTCATTTGTCGTTTGAAGAAGCCAACGAATTGGCAAATTTCGGGGCTTCCATTCTTCACGCCAAAACGATTATTCCTCTGATAGAGAAGAATATACCGCTTCGTATCAAAAATACGTTTAACAGCGATGATGCCGGAACGCTCATTCACAGCGACAGCACCCAAGAGGGCATAAAATCCATTTCGGTTATCGAAAACAACGCTTTAATCGCTCTTGAAGGGCGGGGATTGCTCGGCAAAGCAGGGGTCGATGCACGGATTTTCAGGGCGTTGGCACAGAAAGGCATCAGCGTGAGCATCATCTCGCAGGGGTCGTCCGAGCGGGGCATCGGGTTGGTGGTGCATTCGGGCGATGCGGACAAAGCCAAATCGGCACTCGAAGAAGAGTTTTCGCACGATTTTTATACGAATGATGTCAGCCGTGTAACCATCACGCACGATGTGGCGGTCGTTTCGATTGTCGGGCTGGACTTGGCGAATTTCCACCGCCCGTATAATGCCTTGATACGCAACCAGATAGTGCCGCTTCTCATCAATAATGCCGTAACGGGTAAAAATGTTGGTTTGGTACTGAAAACCAATCAATTGCACAAAGCGTTGAATGTTATTCACGGTGAAATTTTCGGAATTTCCCGACGGATTAATCTCGTTATTTTCGGAAAAGGAACGGTTGGCGGTACGCTCATCGACCAAATTATCGAAGCCCACAATACGATTTTGGAACGAAAAAACATCAGTTTGCAAATCGTTGCCATCGCTAATTCTAACAAAATTCTTACCGATAAAAACGGAATTTGTAACGGCTGGCGAAAAACTTTCGATGAAAAATCGGTGGCGTATTCGCTGGATTTTTTACAGGATTTCATCGGAAAAAATCATTTGGAAAATCTCATTGCGGTAGATGTTACGGCGAGCAAAAATTTTGTAGAAAATTACATTCCGCTTATCAAAAACGGTTTCGATATTGTATCGGCAAACAAAATCGCCAATACGGTTTCCTTCGATTTTTATAAAGAATTACGTGAAAATCTGAAGCGTTATCAGAAAAATTATCTGTACGAAACGAATGTTGGCGCCGGGCTTCCGCTCATTGATACGATACGTTTGTTGCACCTTTCGGGCGAAAATATCACTCGCATTAAAGGGATTTTTTCGGGAACGCTCAGTTATCTTTTTAACACTTTTTCACAAGAAAACAAGCCGTTCAGCGAGGTGCTTCGTTTTGCTATCGACAGCGGCTACACCGAACCCGACCCTCGCGAAGACCTCTGCGGTAACGATGTGGGACGCAAGCTGTTAATCCTTGCCCGCGAGTTGGATTTGGGTAACGAATTTTCGGACGTGAATATCCAAAATCTTATTCCTGAGAATTTGCGTGAAGGTTCGGCTACGGATTTTATTTCCCGCTTGAGCGAAATGAATTCCGTTTACGAAAAAATTAAAAACGAACAGCAACCCGGACACGTTTTACGCTACGTGGGCGACCTGCACGGCGACCTCGAAAATACTGCTACGGCACGCCTCGATGTGTCGTTAGTATCTGTCCCCCAGCAAAGTGCGTTGGGACAAGTAAAGGGAGCGGACTCGATTTTTGAGATTTACACCGAGTCGTATGGCGACAATCCTATCGTAATTCAAGGTGCCGGTGCCGGTGCTGCCGTAACCGCCCGGGGCGTATTCGGCGACATTTTACGATTGGCTGAAAGAGGACGGAATTAATTTGGAAATTTGAAAATGATTTGCTTACTCTGGTGTTGTTTCAATTTGAAAATGATTTGATGTTGTTTGATTGCCTTCGGCGTTTGAAAATAATTTGATATAGTTTGAGTGTTCCATTTACGCTTTTTAAACTATACCCTAAAAAAATGAGCTTTTTATTCCTATTGGCTATTTGGCTAATTCCTAATTCCTGAAAAAAAAAATGAAAATCACAGACCACATACAAAATGCAGCCGGCAAAACGCTTTTCTCGTTTGAAGTCGTGCCGCCGAAAAAAGGAAATAATATTGAAGAATTGTACCGCAATATCGACCCGTTGATGGAGTTCAATCCGCCGTTTATTGATGTTACGACCTCGCGTGAGGAATATTTTTACATCGAACACCCGAACGGACTTTTAGAGAAAAAAATCACCCGGATGCGTCCCGGAACGGTCGGGATTTGTGCGTCCATTCAGCATAAATACGGCGTGGATACCGTACCGCACGTGCTTTGCGGCGGTTTTTCCAAAGAAGAAACGGAATACTTACTCGTAGATTGTTACTATCTGGGTATCAACAATATAATGGCTCTAAGGGGCGATGCGATGAAGGAACAGCGTTACTTCCAACCGACGGAAGGCGGACACACGTATGCGGCGGAGTTGGTGTCGCAAATCAGTAATTTGAACAAAGGGAAATACCTGCACGACGTTATCGAAACCGACCATTGTGCGGATTTCTGCATCGGGGTGGCGGGCTATCCGGAGAAGCATTTGGAGTCGCCCTCAATGGCGTTTGATTTAGCCCGCCTGAAAGAAAAAGTTGATAACGGAGCACATTATGTGGTTACGCAGATGTTTTTTGACAACCAAAAATATTTCGATTTTGTAAAAAAAGCCCGAGAAATCGGCATCAACGTCCCGATTATTCCGGGAATCAAACCCATCGCGACCACACGGCATTTGAATTTATTGCCACAGGTTTTCAAAATCGACTTCCCGGAAGAACTCGTTCAGGAAATCGAAAAATGCAAAGGAAATAATCACGTGAAAGAAGTGGGCGTTGAGTGGGCTATCCGGCAAAGTAAGGAACTGAAAGCGGCAGGTGTGCCTGTACTACATTATTACTCGATGGGAAAATCGGATAATATCGTAAAAATAATCAAGGAAGTTTTTTAAAGATGAAGAGGGTGTCCGAAAAGTCGGACACCCCTTTTTTGTTGTGTATTTTCTCTAAA
>JAUNTM010000134.1 GCA_030538675.1 Capnocytophaga sp. | reverse complement strand
TTTTCAAATTTTCAAATTGCCTCATTTCCAAATTATTTAATAATTTCTACTTTCATTTTGATGTCTTTTGTAGGCCAATGCCGTTCATCCACGGCTACTTTATTGATTTTGTCGGCTACGTCCATACCTGCGATGACTTTTCCAAAAGCGGTATAATTACCGTCAAGATGATACGCTCCCGGCTTTTGTACAACGATAAAAAACTCATACGGTGAGGCAAATTGGTACGGATTGTCAATGTCGCTACTTGGCATCGACAGGATGCCCCGATGATGTTTAAATCCTTTTTTGGTGTCGGGTGGCAACAAATACTGACCTATTTTCCGACGCTTTCGCGAGATGTCCCAACTGTCGGAATTTCCTCCTTGGATAACAAAATTTTCCACTACACGATGGAATACCGAACCGTCAAAATATCCTTGCTTAGCAAGAAAAATAAAATTTGCTCTGTGGTATGGAGTTTCTGTAAATAGCTCAATATCAATGTTTCCGTAATCGGTAATGATACGTACAAATCGCTCTTTGTTGTTTTTTTCGTATTCAAACAGAAAAGGAATTGCCGACTGGGTAGTCAATTGCTCTTCGGCTTCTTGTCTCGGCTCATCTTTTTTAGTTTCAGATACAACGGTTTGATTTTCTTCTTTTTGAATGCCGTCATTTTGTTGTTTGCAACCCGATAGAAACATCATCAAAACGAATACTATATACAAATGCTTCATCATTCAACTATTTTAAATATCAAAACAACGTTTTGCAAACGAATGAATGCAAGAAAGCGTTTCGCTATAATTTTCGATGTATGCCATGTGCCCGCCTTTGGTAATTGTGTACGAAGCTCCCACTTTTTGGGCTTGAAGAACAGTCTCTTCTTCCGGGATGAGAGCGTCTGATCTGCCGATGATGTAGTGTTTTTCTTTTGGAAAATTTTGCAAAATAGCGGTTCGTTCGGGTCTGATTTTCATGCCTTGAGCTGCCGCACTGATGCCTTGGGTTTGCATCTGTAAGGCTTTTTGCGTGAGGATTTTTATTTCTTTGGCGTATTTTTCACGATTCTCTACGGCAAAAAGCGAAGGAATTGCAGTACGGACGAACGTTTCTTTTTCCTTAAACACGATTTCGCTTACACGGTCTCTGTTGGCTTTTTTCTCATCCGTATCGGCAATGCTCGTCGAGTTCATCAGCATAATACCCGAAAGATACTGCGGATACAGTTCTGCCAAAGCAAGTGCCACATAGCCTCCCATCGAATGCCCGATGACGGCACATTGGGTGATATTTTCTTTGGCAAGAATTTTGCGAATGCCTTCCGCCATATATTCCATCGTGTGAATATCAGCAACAGAAGGCGTTTTGCCGTGCCCCGGAAAGTCGGGCATTAGTATCGTGTATTGGTCGGACAGCTCTTCTGCGTAGGCATTCCATATCGAAGCATCTTCCAAAAATCCGTGCAGAAACAGTAGCACAGACCCTTTCCCTGTTTTTTGATAAAAAAATGGCTTTTCGTGATTCATTTTTATAGAATAATTTGTTATTTTGCAAAAATGTACAAGACTCATACGCCAGGCACTCTGCAAAGTTAGGAAAATTAATGGATTATACAGTGTGCAAGGTCAGGTTATGATATTATATGTAGGATTAAATGAATAAAATACGGCTTACGTTAGCCTCAGCATTTATGGGGTTTTCGATGATATTTGGTGCGGGCAACTTGATATTGCCACCCTATTTGGGATTGCAAGCGGGTGTGGATTGGTGGCAGGTTGCTTTAGGCTTTTCGATTTCTTCGGTATTGGTGTCGGCTTTAGGGATACTTGCCCACGCACGGCTTCAAGGCACAATTATGGATTTTTCCAGTACGCTTTCATCCAAATTCGGATTGGTGTATTGTGTGATTATTTATGCGATATGTCTTATTCTTCCTTCGCCACGGACGGCTTCGGTATCGTATGAGATGGCGATTGGTCCTTATTTCGATATTTCGCCTTTGGTATTTAGTTTTGTGTATTTTGCACTGACGTTATTAGTGGTCTTCAACCGTGCTAAAATTATTGAGATTATCGGCGAATATCTTACACCTATTATATTGGTGATTATTTCCGCAATGGTTTTTATTACGTTATTTTCGGAGTACGCTCCCGTTCTTCCTTCGCGTATCGACCGGCCTTTGTTTGATGGTTTGCTCGAAGGTTATCAGACTTTTGATGCGATAGCGGGCATCGTGGTCGGTGGCGTATTAGTCGTATCGCTCGATTTGAAAGGCGGCATGACTTACAAGGAAAAACGCACTATGATTACTTGGGCGGCAGTGATATGTGCGTTATCTCTTTTCTTGATATATGCAGGGCTTACGTATGTCGGGGCGGCTTATGGCACCGGGTTTCCGCCGTCTATCACACGCACTGAGCTTATGTCGGGCTTAGGATATGCCACGCTGGGCAAATTCGGCAATATGATTTTGGTAACATTAGTAAGTTTGGCGTGCTTTACTACCGCTGTTGGTATTGTCGCAGGAGCAGCCGATTTTATAAAAAAAATAACAGGAGGCTCGCGATGGGCGTATCGTATTACTGCCGTGCTCGGTTGTGTATTCGGTGTATTGGTCGGGCAGTTGGAATTTCAACATATACTGAACATCACCGTGCCGTTTCTGCTATTTACCTATCCTGTAACCATTATGCTGATATTGCTCAACAACACGCCTCGCTATATGGTGAATCGTACTATTTTTGCAGGCGTGATGGCAATCAGTTTGTTTTTTGGTGTGATAGATGCCATTCGCGCGTTAGGAATAA
This sequence comes from Capnocytophaga sp., assembly GCA_030538675.1. Taxonomy (GTDB): domain Bacteria; phylum Bacteroidota; class Bacteroidia; order Flavobacteriales; family Flavobacteriaceae; genus Capnocytophaga. The sequence continues at coordinate 2,128 of JAUNTM010000134.1, read as the reverse complement.
CCGTATTTGATGCCTATTTAAAATACTTGCCACTTTTTGATTACAGTTTGGCTTGGTTGCTTCCGTCTTTATTCGTTTGGCTTTTTCTTTTATTTTTCAAAAGAATATTTTCTAAAAAAAATCATTTAAAAAAATAAAATAACAGATGCAATACTCATTTATCATTCCTGTTTACAATCGCCCTGATGAGATTGACGAACTTTTGGAAAGTATGACAACTCAAACGTATGAAAAAGCATTTGAAGTAGTGATTGTCGAAGACGGTTCGGATATTTCTTCTGAAGAAATTATTCAAAAATACAATAATACCCTGAATATCAATTATATAAAAAAAGAAAATTCAGGTCCTGGAGATTCCCGTAATTATGGAATGGCACGGGCTTCCAACGATTATTTTCTGATATTGGATTCCGACTGTTTGTTACCGCCACATTATTTGGAGTCGGTTGATGCTTATTTGCAGCGGCATTATGTAGATTGCTTTGGCGGTCCTGATGCTGCCGATGCGGGTTTTTCCGAGATACAGAAAGCGATTAATTACGCGATGACTTCCCTACTGACCACAGGAGGCATACGTGGCAACCGCAAAAGTGTACAACGTTTTGAACCGAGAAGCTTCAATATGGGACTTTCTCGCAAAGCCTTTGAGGCGACCAACGGATTTGGAAATATCCACCCCGGAGAAGACCCCGATTTGGTCATCCGCCTTTGGCAAAAAGGATTCCAATCGGCTTTTATAGAAGATGCTTTCGTATATCACAAACGACGGATTTCATGGGAGAAATTCCGAAAGCAAGTCAGTAAATTCGGGCAAGTACGCCCCATTCTCAACCATTGGCATCCGCATACCCGCAAACTGACTTTCTGGTTGCCTTCTTTGTTTACTATAGGTTTTTTTGCTTCTATCTTAGCTTGTTTTTTGGGATATTACGAAGGATTGTTGGTTTATTTGTGTTATTTCTTATTGATTTTATGGCATAGCACTCAAATTAATAAAAATTTCAAAATCGGGATGCTTTCGGTATATGCCACATGGATACAGTTTTCGGGTTATGGTATCGGTTTTTTGAAATCGACTCTTCGTTTGTGGTTACATCACGAGAAGCCTGAAACGCTTTTTCCACATTTATTTTTTAAAAAATAGAACATGGAACTTTTTACCGCATACATCTTTTGATAAAATGTCTTCATTTGCGTTTTCAAACTAATAAACGATGATAACAGCAGTTCTTATATCGAACTCATGTTATTTATGAAAAAAATCATATTTTAAAAAATATCTTTTTCTTGTACAGAAAACGGCAGATGTACCACTCGAAAACAAAAACGGCAACGGAAGCCATTACTAAAAACCACTCATTCGGAATGCCCAGCGTATAGTGTACCGGACCTAACAAAACCGTTGCGTATTTGTTGAGCCAATACCGCCCTACGATGTCGCAAAAGAGGTAAATGAAGATGGAATTCATTCCTACAAGTTGGAAAAACAAGATGTGTTTTTTATGATTTCGGATGTCAATCCACCAATAAAATGCCACCAAAATAAGCAGGCAGTATCCCAATGATGCCATCACGAACGAAGAAGTCGCAACAGGTTTAATGATGGGCGTTATTCTCAGTATGTCCAATGCGTAACCAATTGCTAATAAGGCGATTGCGGCAAAGGTGATTTTCTGCAACGGATGCTTATTGGCAATCAGCAAACGGCCTACGAGAAGTCCTGCGATGGTGTGTACGGCAGTCGGCAGCCAGTTGATGAATACGTAATGATTGTTTGGTTGCCCAAGCAAAATCCAGTCGAGGTAACTTCCGAAATTTTTCCCGTCGGTAGCACACCCAATTCCCGTTGTTTCTTCGCAGAATACACCATCGCAATACCTGCCATAAACATAAATGCCGGCTGGATAATATCCCAAAAATGCAAGCCCTCCCAAGGGTTGTGGAAAAACTGCCCGATGATGCTTGAACCTACGGTATTTTCCGGTGTTACACGGTTCAGCCGCATATAGAGTTCGGTACTTTCCAGCATCAGGAGCACCATAATAACGCCCCGCATAAAATCCAAAGATGCCAAGCGTTTTAAGGGTGTGGTAGAGGGATTGTTTGACATTGTTTGATATGATTTGAA
>JAUNTM010000133.1 GCA_030538675.1 Capnocytophaga sp. | reverse complement strand
ATTTGAACGCTTTGCTGTTTGATAGCATTCGATTTGGTTTGATATTGTTTGATTGGCTTTGCCGTTTGATATGGTTTGAACGCTTCGCTGTTTGATAACGTTCGATTGGATTTGCCGTTTCAAATGCCGAAGGCAATCAAACTACATCAAACAATATCAAACGCCTAAGGGCAATCAAACCGATAATGTCATTCCTTTAAATTTCTTCTACTTCTCAATCCACCCGTTTAGCTGTTCGGTCAGTCTGCCGCTTTGCATAGGTCTGGCGGGATTCATATCCACGATAGTACCCGATTTGTCCATTATCATATAGGTGGGAAACGAATTTATTCCCAAACGACGTTCAAGCATATCTTGCTGTTCTTTGGGGAGATTGTAATGCACCACGTTTTCGCCCGTGAGGTCGTACTGCTTGATGACGTTTTTCCACGAATCTTCGGGCGAACGGTTGGCGAAATACATAAACACCACGTCTTTACCTTTCAGGGCTTCTTTCGTCTTGCCGATTTTAATACTAAAAGTCATTAACAAAATGTAAAAGGTTGTCCGAAAAAGTCATTTTTGAATGAAATTTTATTTTTAAATTATTAAAAACAAGAGTTTTATATTTTAAAAAATCACTGAAATCAGACTTTTCGGACACCCTCTTGCTTATTTTATTTGCAATCTTTGTTCGATTGCAGACTTTACAAAAGCGTTTAATGTTAAACCCTCTTTTTTCGCAACCTCCACAGCTAAACCGTGAATATCGGAAGGAATACGAATATTGAAAACGCCCGAATATGATTTTTGAGGTTTCACGCCCTCCGCTTCACAAACGGAAATATAGTGGTCAATGCCGTCTTTAAAATCTTTTTCTAATTCCGCTACAGTTTCACCCTCATAAGATATTAATCCTTTAATACCTAAAACTTTACCGAAAAGGATTTTGTCATTTTCTGAAAATTCAACACTACCAATAAAGTTTTTATACTTCAAATATCCCATTTTTATATAAATTTTTCAGTTTTTAATTCTTCAATAACTTGCTTTATGATGTACTCTTTTAATATTGGTTTCGGGTGTGGTTTGTGCAATCGTATAGGCGTTTTTGCCAAATCGTGAACAAACATAACTCTACTGCCTGATGTTTTTCCCTTTGTGGTTTCGATATATCCGAAATGGTTTAATATTTTTACCAGTTCGTTATACTCCATATCTTTTGGAACAGATAACAACCTTTCGATTAGTTTATCAATTTTAGTCATAACAAATATAATGCAAATGTAACTAATTTCAGTTACAAATAAAAATTATTTTTCGGTTTCTCTTCCTTTACGCTATTTGATGTGATTTGACATTGTTCGATTGGCTTTGTCGTTTGATGTAATTTGAACACTTCGCTGTTTGACATTATTCGATTGGCTTCGATGTTCGATTTCAAACAAAATCAAACGCCGAAGGTAATCGAACCACATCAAACAATATCAAACGCCGAAGGCAATCAAACCTCATCAAACAAAATCAAACAGCGTAGCATTCAAACAAAATCGGACAATATCGAACACCGAAGCTATAAAACTACGCTTCCAATTCTTCGGTGGCTTTGTCGTACTTTCCGTGCAGGTCGTCTTCCACGGATTTGTCCCACATTTTTACGCCCATCAGGTACGATGCCCGACAGATGAGATGGGCACTCACCGGCGCCGTAATCATAATAAATAAAATAATGGCGATGACCCGCATCGTTACTGAGTTGTCACTGAAAAATACAGCTGCTGCCATCAGAATTAATCCGACGCCGAGTGTGGCGGCTTTGGTCGTTACCGATACCCGCAAATAGGTATCAGGCATGCGGATAAGTCCTACCGCAGCCAAAAATATAAATATCGTCCCCAATGAGGCTAAACCTCCTACAATGTAATCAATCATTTTTACTTTTTTTAACTAAATAATATGAAAATGCTACAGTACTCAAAAACGCTATCAAAGCAAATATCGTGGCGATGTCGAGAAACAGTGAGTGGTCGCTCAAGATACTAAAAATCGAGATAATCCCTGTGCCTGTGGTAAAAAGCAAATCAACGGCAACTACTCTGTCGGATAGTTTCGGTCCTTTGATAAAGCGAATGACGATGAGTAACGCCGAAACCGCAAGTATCGGCATAATGATGTATGATAAAAAAGCTGTTAAATCCATAATTATTCTGAAATTTCTAAAATCCGTTTTTCAAATCCTTCTTTGATTTCTTTTATAAACTCCTCTTTATCAGGAATGTACATAGCATGAATGTACAGTACTTTCCGATTGGTCGATACGTCGATGCTGATGGTACCGGGCGTGAGTGAAATCAGGTATGCAAGCAACGATATTTCAAAATCGGTTTTCACATCAATCGGTACGGCAACCATTCCCGGGGTCATATTATATTTTGGGGTCATCACTTCGTAAGCTACTTGCAGGTTGGCTTTTACGAGTTCTTTCAAAAAGAAAAAAAACAGCCGTATAATTCTCGGGATGATGACAAAGTAACGCCGCTGGCTTCTACCGCCACCACGGCTGACGATCCAGAGAATGCCGTATGCCATCAAAAAAGCGAAGGTAATATTGGCAAACGACATATCGCCCGTAATCATTACCCAGATTATGGTAAGCAATATGTTGAATGTAAATTGTGTTTTCATATACCGATGGTTTTATGTTATCGTATTCATTATCTGTTAATTACCAAGAACTGTTTTTATGTATTGCGTTGAACTGATTAGCTCGTGGGCTATTCGTTGTGATAGCAGTTGTATGTTTTCCGCTCCGAAACCGATGTAAAGCGATACTGCTGCCAAAAATACGATAGGCATCACGATTTCGATTTTCTTTTCAAAAATAAGCTTGTCGAAATAAGTGAAATGCTTGAGCGGAGGCAGTTCGGGGGCATCTTTCCAAAAGACTTCCGCCCATAGTTTCATCACTACGATGAGTGTGATGAATGAAGCAAATACAATCGCTCCGATGAGTAAAATTCCGTCGAACGTATTCAAATCAAAAGAAGCGTTGATAAGTGAAATTTTCGGCCAAAATCCTGAAAACGGCGGTATTCCGATAACGGAAAATAGCGGAATAATCATCAATAATGACAGTTTCGGATATTTTTTGTAAATGCCGCCCATATTCCGCATGCTGTGCGTCCCGAGCATTTTGTAGAGCAGTCCGGCGACTAGGAAAAGATTCGTTTTGACGATGATGTCGTGTATCAAATAATAAATGACACCGCTCATCGCTTTTTCGTTTGCCAGCCCGATACCGAGCATCATAAAACCGATGTGGCAGATAATGAGGTACGAAAATACTTTGACGATATTGTTCTGCACCAACGCTCCCATTCCGCCAACGACCAGCGTGAGTGCCGAAATCACTAAAATAACATCGTTCACGAACGTTTCGCCAACGAAAATCAGCGTAAAAACCCGTATCAAGGCGTACACGCCGACCTTGGTGAGCAATCCGCCAAAGATAGCCGAAACCGCATCGGGTGGGGTGTGATACGATGCCGGAAGCCAGAAATAGAACGGAAATATGGCGGCTTTTGTGCCAAATCCAATCATGAAAAGCAAAGCGGTAATTTGTACGAGATTGCGGTTTTCTACGGCTGCCATTTTAGCGTGCAAGTCCGCCATATTGAGCGTGCCGGTAATTCCGTAGAGAACTGCCAATGCCGTGAGGAAGAATACGGAAGCTAAAATATTCAACGTGAAATATTTAACCGCTCCTTCGAGTTGTGCTTTTTCGCCTCCGAGCGTCAATAATACGAACGAACTGATGATGATGATTTCAAACCAAACGTAGAGGTTGAAAATATCGCCAGTGAGAAACGCACCGTTGAGCCCGACGAGCAAAAAGTGGAATATCGGCAGAAATCCGAAGCGTAAACGAGCGAAAATAATGGTTGCTGTAGAATATGCCGAAACCGCCAACCCTGCGATAGAAGCCAGCAAAACCAGCGTTGCCGAAAGCGTATCGGCGACAAAGGTAATCCCGAACGGGGCTTTCCAGTTACCCGACTGTACGGTTTGAAATCCTTGCGTATAAACGGTATAAAACAGCCAAATAGCGATACACAGAATAATGGCACTTGCCGTTACGCTGACTACTTTCTGCAGTTTTACGTTACGCCACAAGAACATCAATAAGATGCTCGTGGCAAATTGTCCTAATATGGGGTAGAGTACTAAATTTTCCATTATGCAAATTCGTCGGTTGAGTTCATTTGGTCTAAATCGTCGGTTTTGACGGCTTTGTAGGCTTTTCTAATCAAAATAATGGCGAACGACTGCAAGCCGAAACTGATGACAATCGCCGTGAGTATCAAGGCTTGCGGTACGGGGTCGGCAAAAATCCCTTCGATGACCTTGCTGTCGCCGGGGATAATGGGCGGTGCTCCTTTGACGATACGCCCGAGCAAGAAAATCAACAGGTTAGCACCGTTGCCAATCATAATAAGCCCGATGATGAGTTTGACCAAACTCCGACGCATCATCAGGAAAACACCTGCTGCGTAGAAAAGTCCTATAATAATAGCTAATATAAATTCCATAATATTATGCAGATTCGGTAATTGTAAAAATAATTGTCAGCGTTACGCCCAGCACCACGAGATACACACCGATGTCAAAAAATAATGGTGTGCCGACCAAACCTAAAGCAGGAAATGGCTCGGACATCCACAAGGCACGCATAAACGGAAGCCCTTCGGCAACGATGGGAAGCAGTCCGCTGAGCAGAGCCGTAAGCAATCCTACCGGCATCAGAAATCCGGGGTGTATGCGGAGCATTTTTTTGGTATTGTCAAGTCCGTTGGCAATGGAATGCAACACAAAGGCAATCGATGCCACAAGTCCGCCGACAAAGCCGCCACCCGGCAGATAATGCCCTCGCAGCAGAATAAATATCGAAAACAATAACAGCAATGGCAACAAATATACGGAAGCTGTTTTTAAGATGATGGTTTTCATTGGGTTAGGTTTTAGGATTCAGG
>JAUNTM010000017.1 GCA_030538675.1 Capnocytophaga sp. | reverse complement strand
CAAATTTCCAAATTTCCAAACTACCTCATTTCCAGATTAAAACAACGTTCCGTTTTCCATTTTCTCAAGAGCTTGCTTCATCTGGTCGGGAACGGACGGATTGCAGCAATATTCACTTTCGTCTTTTTGGCTCATAAGGCTTACAGCTTTGCGTTGTATTTCTATTGCGTTGGCTTTATTACCTTGAAAATAAAGTAAATGTGCCATTGTATCGAGGTAATACGGATTTTCGGGGTCTAACGTCAATGATGATTGCGACCAGCGGACGGCATTGGCAATATCGGCAGGATTGCGGATGCCGTTCTCTACGATGTGCCACGCTGTCGAATTACAATAATTGGCAAAACTGTCCTTGAACGAAGTCCAGCTTCCCCAAAAATTCGGCTGTTTGCCGTATTCTTTGTCAAGTGCTACGATGAGGTTCGGGTCCAAAGCCGTCAGTTTATCGTAATAATTCCCGAAATAAGTGAGGTATTCCTGCGGATAAAATCTTCCTAAAAATGAATATACTTCATAGTAAACCAGCATATTAGCCTCCTCCCCTTGCAGGACGGCTTCTTTAACTTTGTCGCGAAGTTGGGGCTGCTCGTCTGCAAGTTTGTTGAGCATATTATAGACAACTCTATCGGGTTCGTAGTAATATCCGAAGCGGATAGGGTTTCCGTTGGCATCGGCGTTGTCATGCTTGCGGTAGCTTTGTATTTGTTCGTTAAAGCGGATAAGGTACTGCAATGCTTCGAGGTCATATTCCGTCAATTGTTTTTCTGCATTGTATATCAGACTTCTGTATGATTTTTCTACATAATTCTGGTAAATAACATCGGCGTAGTCCAAATCTACTTGTTTGTCTTTGCGGTGTGTACCAACGATTTTGTTCCACGCTTCGTGTAACTGTTGTTGGGTTGCTTTGAGGTGGTATAAATTTTCTTTTTCGGGAACAACCAAGTAGTAATATTGGCTGTCTTTGTTGTATAAGGCAGGAAGCTCATTGGTCAGTTTCAAAGCATCTTGGAAGGTTTTTTGCAGCTCGGGAAGCCGGTTTTTTCCCGTTATGGCACGGTCAAGCCGCAAAGCGAGCCAAGCGGACGAAATATCGCCGGAAAAACCACCGCCCGGATACAAATTATCGGACAGATAACTGACGTTGCCTTTCTGCCAGTAGAGCAGGTCATCATCGGGACTGACCGCTATCATGATGTTTTCATCGTCTGAAAATCCTTTCTTGGAAAGCCATTTTTTGTCCTTATCGGTAGCGAGGTAGAACTCGATTTCGTCACGAGTTTCGTAGCCCGAATAATAATCCAATTCCCTTTCATACTTGCGGACAATGTTGGCAAATGTAGTTTGTGCTTTTTCGTCCGTCGGCAGGTAGAACACGTACAGCGGTCTGTTGTTGCTCTTGGCAAGTTTCAAGGCTTCGTTTAACGATGCTTTTATATCTTTTTTTGCAACGGTTTCGCTGTCTTTTACTTCATAACCGTAATCCTCAGCATAAGCACTGAATCCGTTTGTTTCCGTGAAATGTTCCCAATTTTCAACTTTTTTATAGGTCATTGCCAACGATTGCTTTTTGGCGGCAGGGATTTCTTTTGAAAAATGAATGACGTTATGAGTTATTTCTCTGCCCTCCCATATTTTCAGCTTGTCTCCGTCAAATATACCATTGAGTAAGACTGCATAATTATACGCCGATGTTTCGTCATAAACCACTTCAACCGATGCCGCTTGCTTGCCGATAGGATATTCTCCAATGATGGCGTTAGCATTCAAATAGCGGTTGGGAGCAGCGACCAAATAGAGCGTTTCCGTTCTGGGAATGCGTATCGTTACTGACACAGGAGTTTGATAATCCGGGCTGTATAGTTGTTCTTCCAATTCTTCCGGCGACAATTGTTGTTCCAAAAGGCTGTACACGGTTTCATATTTACTCGTGCCATCTGCCTGAACGTACCCTATCATGAGGTTATCACCCGTCGGAATCCATGAGGATGAGAGCGTTATGCTTAGCAAATCACCCGGAGCAGTAACGAGATTGCTGAGCGTAAAGATGTCTTTTTGCTCTCTCCCGAAGATGATGTTATTCCCCTTTATCTCGTATTTTCCGCGCATGAGCGAAATCTCATACGTATTATCATCGCCGAAGGTAACTATCAGTCCGTCAGGCCTGTCGGTTTCGTAGAAAGTGCCTTTCGGCGGATTTTGTGCCGGCAGCAGCAAAGGCAAAGCCACCAATGCGGTCATCAATATTCTTTTCATAAATCTTTTTTTAGTTACGGCAAATGTAGCGAAAATAATCATGCCCCACCGATAAATAAGTGTCATGTATACGAATTGTATACGGGAATTGCCGGATGAGAAGAGTTTCTCTACCAAAAATCCACACAAAAAAAACACCTGTTGATAACCTTGTGCATAAAAAACACCTCACTGTCTTAATTTATATTCGGAAGGATTGTAATTTTGGGCTGTTGTTTTGACGGACGATTTCGCAAAGGCAACCACTACGCACTAACACAGTATGCAATCTTCCTAAAGTTTTCATACGAAAAAACTACATGAAAAACTGTTTTAAAGATAGTTACATAAAATATTTTGATGTAAAAAATGTTTTTCATTTTATCAAAGTAAAAATTTAATAACCGCTATGTATTGCCATAATTTTCAAATCGTAACACAAGAAGTTCCGGGCGAAATAAGCCTCTGTTTTTCCATTTCGGGCTGTCCGCTGCGTTGTAAGGGTTGCCATTCGCCTTTTCTCTGGAAAGAAGGCAGCGGCAAATTGCTGACCGACTTGCATTATGAAAACATTTTGCAACAATACGAAGGTTTCGCCAGCTGCGTCCTTTTTATGGGCGGCGAATGGCACACCGACGAACTCGCTGCCAAACTCCGCAAAGCAAAAACCATGGGCTATCACACCTGCCTGTATACCGGTGCGGAAAAAGTTTGCTCTTTGCTGTCGGACGAACTCACGTGGCTCAAAACAGGCGCTTGGGACGAAGCAAAAGGCGGACTCGGCAACCCCGACACCAATCAAAAATTTACAGAAGTGAAAACGCAACGAACATTAAATCACCTATTTACAACCAAAACATTAAACTAATGATACGACTAAACGAACCCCAACTCAAAGCCAAAACAAATTTCATCAAAGATTACTTACGCGCTTCCAATGCTGCCGACGGTGCCAAAATGGATGCCAATGCCAACGTAACAAGCAAGAACATCGCCACGATGGAAGCCGAACTCAATAAAGACATCAATATTCAAGTCAACCGCTATCTCGTACAGGAAAAAATAGCCTCGCTGTTCGGGCAAAAACTCGCCGATGAGTACGTCCGCCAGATAGAAAACCACGAGATTTACGTGCATGACGAAACCTCACTCAAACCCTATTGTGCTTCTATCAGCATGTACCCGTTCCTGCTCGACGGGCTTACCAAACTCGGTGGCGAAAGCCGTGCTCCCAAGCATTTGGAGAGTTTTTGTGGCGAATTTGTCAACTTGGTATTTGCCGTCAGTTCACAATTTGCGGGAGCGTTGGCAACGGTTGAGTTTTTGTTGTATTTTGATTATTTCGCCCGAAAAGATTACGGAAACGACTATCTTGAAAAGCATTCCAAAAAAATCGAAAACCACTTGCAGCACGTCATTTATGCCGTAAACCAACCTGCCGCCGCACGTGGTTATCAGTCCGTTTTTTGGAATATTTCGCTCTATGACCGTCTGTATTTTGAGAGTATGTTTGGCGATTTTGTTTTTCCCGATATGTCTGTACCCCAATGGGAAAGCCTCTGCAAGTTACAGTCATTCTTTATGAAATGGTTCAACTGCGAACGCACCAAAGCCGTACTGACATTCCCCGTGGTTACGGCAGCAATGCTCGTGAAAGACGGACAGCCCATTGACGGCCGTTTTGCCGAGATGTGTGCCGAAGAACTCAGCGAAGGCAATTCGTTTTTCATTTACCAATCGGAAAATGCCGACAGCCTCGCTTCGTGCTGCCGCCTACGCAACGAAATCAGCGACCACACTTTCAGCTACTCGCTCGGGGCGGGCGGCGTGTCCACAGGCTCTATCAACGTCATCACGCTCAACATGAACCGCCTTGTACAGCAAGGTCGCGACCTGAAAACGGAAGTGGAAAAAATAACGAAATACCAAGTCGCTTACCGTAAAATTGTCGAAGAATACAAACAATTCGGGTTGCTCCCCGTGTACGACGGCGGATTTATCTCGCTTGACAAACAATTTCTTACCACGGGTGTCAACGGCATGGTCGAAGCCGCCGAAAGTCAAGGCATACAGCCCGGTAATAATCCTGAATACAAGCAATTCGTATCCCGGTTGCTCAAAATCATTTACGATGTAAACAAAACTGCCCGAGAAACCTACGGCTATCTGTTCAACACCGAATTTGTTCCTGCCGAAAACCTCGGAGTGAAAAACGCTGCTTGGGACAAAAAGGACGGATTTATGGTAAAGAGGGATTGCTACAATTCGTATTTCTATCCGGTGGAAGATTTGTCGGTCAACGTTATCGACAAAATCATTTTGCACGGACACGAAACCGTCCAATACCTCGACGGCGGTTCGGCATTGCACCTCAACCTCGAAGAAACTCCCAACAAACAAGGCTTCCTCAAACTGATGAACGCCACTGCCAAAGCCGGATGTAACTACTTCTGTTTCAATATTAAAATAACCATTTGCAACGATTGCGACCACATTGACAAACGCACGCTCACGCATTGCAGCCATTGCGGTTCCAAAAACGTGGACTACGGCACACGCATCATCGGCTATCTAAAACGGATTTCCAATTTCAGTTCGGCAAGGCAAAAAGAACACCAATTGAGGCATTATCATTAACGCTACACCTGTTAGGATACAAACATTTTTTCAAAGACCCAAACTTTTTGACACTTACTTTATCAAAATTAAAATGTATCTTTGCCGTTTATGTTTTAGAAAATTTTTATCATGATAAAATCAATAGGCAAGATTATTTTTTCAACCCGTTTGATGGCGGTTTTGTTCGTTACATTTGCAGTGGCTATGGGATTGGGAACCTTCATCGAAACGAGATACAGCATCGAGACGGCACGCGCATGGATATACAACGCATGGTGGTTTGAGTTGATTATGTTCCTGTTTATGGTCAATTTCATCGGCAACATCAGGCGGTACAATCTTCTCAAACGCGAGAATTGGGCGGTGTTGCTACTGCACTTGTCATGGGTGTTTATCATTGTGGGGGCGTTCATCACCCGATACATCAGCGATGAGGGCATTATGTCGCTTCGCGAAGGCGAAACGGCCGATTTTTATCTTTCTGACCGCACCTACATCACGGCTTTCGTTGACGGAATGCACGGTGGCGAAGGCTTACGGAAATCGAACCAAAAAGAAGTACTTTTTTCCAAAGAAGCCAATAATAAATACCATTGGAAATCAGAATTTAAAGGCATTCCTTTTGAGGTATCGTACAAGGATTTTATCCGTGGAGCCACCGATGGTTTTGTGGAAGACCCTAACGGGCAATATTACCTCAAAATCGTAGAATCAGGCGGCGGTAATCGGCACGAACACTACATCGGTTACGGACAGGTCATGAATGTACACGGCGTCCTTTTTGCATTCAACCGACCCACCGACGGAGCTATCAATATCAGCATGACCGAGGACGGGAATTTCATCGACACGCCTTTTGAAGGAAGCTATATGACGATGGCTACGCAAGAGCGTTTTCCTGTACAGAAAGACAGCATTCAGCCGTTTCATCTACGCTCACTGTACACGCTGGGCGAGATGAGCTTCGTAATTCCCGAACCGATGGTACGAGGGCGCGAGGGAGTACAGCCGTTGCCCGAAGACCAAATCACCAAAGAAAGCCCCAATGCGGTGGTCTTTACCGTTCGTTCGGGAGGCGAAGAGCGTGACATTGCCGTAATAGGAGGAAAAGGCTATATCAATGAACCCACGACAGTTATGGTGGGCGATTTGGATTTTCATCTGTATTATGGTTCGCGTCGGGAGCAGCTGCCGTTTAGCATTACGCTCAATGATTTTATTGCCGACAAATATCCCGGAACAGAAAAAAGTTATTCGTCATTTATGAGTAAAGTAACCGTTAATTCCGACGAAAAATTTGATTACGACATCTATATGAACCACATATTGAACTACAAAGGCTACCGTTTTTTCCAAGCCTCATTCCATCCCGATGAGTTGGGGTCAGTACTGTCGGTCAACCAAGATTATTGGGGAACGCTCATCACGTACATCGGATATTTCTTGCTTTACGGCGGGCTCATAGCATTTATGTTTATCGGAAAATCCCGCTTCGTTAAGTTAGGAAAACAGCTCAAAGAAATCCAAGGCAAACGGGCAAAACTCTCGGTGTTACTTGTTTTATTGGCATTCCCAGCAATGGGGCAACATGCCGAAACGCTTAGCGAACGCGAAACAGACTCGGTGCTGAAGGCTACGACCATCAGCCCTGCACACGCAGAAAAATTTGGAGAACTTGTTATCCAAGATGCCGGACGGATGAAACCCGTACATACGTTTGCTTCGGAATTACTACGGAAGATGAGTAAAAGCGATACTTACAAAGGCATGGATGCCAATCAGGTTTTTCTTTCGATGTTGCTCAATCCGTCGGTGTGGTATCATATTGATTTTATGTATGTCAAACGGGACAATGACAGCCTGCACAACATTCTCGGCGTAGAGAAAAAACAAAAGTACGTCCGTGCCGTGAATTTCTTTGACGACCGTATGCGGTACAAGCTGTCGCCATATCTGCAAGAAGCTTATTCGACCAACACGCCCAACCAATTTCAGAAAGATTTTAAAGATGTTGACCAACGGCTTGCCCTGCTGAACCGTGCTTTGTCGGGAGATATTTTGAAGATTTTCCCACTTTTGGAAGATACTAATAACAAATGGATTTCCACATTGGAATTCCGGGAAAACCCGGCCGTAGTCCGCGATACGCTTTACGCCAATTTCATACACGGCTCCGTGCCACTTTATCTGAACATGTTGCGTGATGCCATCCATACAGGCGATTACACAAATGCCGACAAACTGCTCGATGCGTTCAAAAAAAACCAACAAAATCACGGCGGAGAAGTATTGCCTTCGGAAGACAAAATCAAAGCTGAAATCGCATATAATAAATACGACATTTTCAAACGATTGTTCAGTTGGTATATGTACGCGGGTGTTTTTATGTTCGTCATATTGATTGTCCGTATTTTTTCCGACAGCAAACCTTTGCGAATGGCAAGTAACCTCAGTGCGTATTTGATATATTTCCTATTTGCATTGCATACACTGGGATTGATAGCCCGTTGGTATGTCTCGGGACATGCTCCATGGAGCGATGCTTACGAAAGCATGATATACGTAGCTTGGGCAACGATGGGCATCGGGGTTCTTTTCGCACGGCGGTCGCCGCTTACGCTGGCCTCAACGGCATTTGTAACGGCAATGATACTGATGATTGCTCATTGGAATTGGATGGATCCTTCTATCGGTACGCTGCAACCCGTTCTCAACAGCTATTGGCTGATGATACACGTAGCGGTTATCGTAGGGAGTTATGGCCCGTTCGCTTTGGGAATGATACTCGGTATCGTCTGTATGTTTCTGATGATTTTCACGAACGAGAAGAACAAAAAGAAACTCTCGCTTGCCATACAAGAATTGGTGATTGTCAACGAATTAGCCTTAACCGTCGGGTTAGTGATGCTCACCATTGGGAATTTCTTAGGCGGCATGTGGGCAAACGAAAGTTGGGGACGCTATTGGGGCTGGGACCCGAAAGAAACGTGGGCTCTGGTGAGCATTATGGTCTATGCGTTTGTGATACACATGCGATTAGTTCCGGGACTTCGAGGACGCTGGGCGTTCAGTTTTGCAAGTGTTGTCTCATTTTTCAGCATTCTGATGACCTATTTCGGAGTGAATTTCTACCTTTCGGGATTGCACAGCTACGCCAGCGGAGAGAAAATCATCACGCCGTCATTCGTGTACTATTCTGTTGCTTTTGTATTGATACTCGGAGCGGTATCGCTGTGGCGATACAGAATTCATTACAAGAAAAAATAAACCTAAAACGTCCGAAAAATCACATTTGGAAGTCTCATTTTTAACGTGAGAGTTCGATGTAATATCCGTTGGATATTACATCGAGCTCACGTATTTTTATAAAATTCGATTCTTATCAAATATGATTTTTCGGACGTTTTTTAGAAATATAAACAGCGGATATTTACAACCATCCGCTGAATATGATTAATCGTTGAGCTTCAAAACCGCCATAAACGCCTGTTGCGGAATTTCTACATTCCCTACTTGCCGCATGCGTTTTTTACCTTTTTTCTGTTTTTCAAGAAGTTTCCGCTTACGCGAGATGTCGCCTCCGTAGCATTTTGCGGTAACGTCTTTGCGGAGTGCTTTAATAGTTTCGCGAGCGATGATTTTCGCCCCGATGGCAGCCTGTATCGGAATGTCGAACTGCTGGCGCGGAATGAGTTCCCGCAGTTTTTCGCACATTTTTTTACCGATGTTGTACGCATTGTCGGCATGAATCAGTGCCGAAAGAGCATCCACCGATTGGGCATTAATCAGCACATCGACCTTTACCAAATTCGAGGCACGCATCCCGATAGGCGAATAATCAAACGAAGCGTATCCTTTCGAAACCGTTTTGAGCCGGTCGTAAAAGTCGAATACAATCTCCGCCAAAGGCATATCGAAATTGAGCTCCACACGTTCGGTTGTGAGGTACGTCTGGTTCGTGATTTGCCCCCGTTTTTCGATGCAGAGCGACATCACCTGCCCGATAAAATCCGATTTTGTGATGATGGAAGCCTTGATGTACGGTTCTTCCACGCGGTCGAGTTTCGACGGTTCAGGCAAATCCGAAGGGTTATTCACCACAATGGCTTTCTCGGGTTCTTTTTTGGTGAAAGCGTGATAACTCACGTTGGGAACAGTAGTGATGACCGTCATGTCAAATTCGCGTTCGAGGCGTTCCTGGATGATTTCCAAGTGGAGCATCCCGAGGAAACCGCAACGGAAGCCGAAGCCCAATGCCGCCGAACTTTCGGGAGCAAAAACCAGCGACGCATCGTTGAGTTGCAATTTCTCCATTGACGAACGAAGCTCTTCATAATCCTCAGTATCAACAGGGTAAATCCCTGCGAATACCATCGGTTTTACGTTTTCAAATCCTTCAATGGCATTTCCGCAAGGGTTTGCCGAACTCGTTACCGTATCGCCCACTTTCACTTCGCGGGCATCTTTTATCCCGGTGATAAGGTAGCCCACATCGCCGGTACGGATAATGTCTTTGGGTTGTTGCTTGAGCTTGAGCGTCCCGATTTCGTCGGCAAAATAGTCTTTTTTGGTCGCCATAAAGCGGATTTTTTCGCCTTTGCGAATTTCACCGTTCATGATACGAAAATACGTTTCTACCCCTCGAAACGGGTTGTACACCGAGTCGAAAATCAGGGCTTGCAACGGAGCGTTGGGGTCGCCCTTGGGGGCAGGAATGCGTTCTATAATCGCCGAGAGAATATTTTCCACGCCAAGTCCTGTTTTTCCGCTTGCGGGGATGATATCGTCATGGTTACATCCGAGCAAATCGACAATATCGTCTTTTACTTCTTCCGGATTGGCACTTGGCAGGTCGATTTTATTGAGAATAGGAATGATTTCCAAATCGTTTTCAAGAGCGAGGTAAAGATTTGAAATCGTCTGAGCCTGAATACTTTGCGCTGCATCGACAATCAGTAAAGCGCCTTCGCAGGCAGCAATCGAGCGTGATACTTCATACGAAAAATCGACATGCCCCGGCGTATCAATCAAATTGAGAATATAGGTTTCGCCTTGGTATTCGTATTCCATTTGTATGGCATGGCTCTTGATGGTAATGCCTCGCTCGCGTTCGAGATCCATATTGTCGAGCAGTTGGTCTTGCCGTTCACGCTCGGTTACCGAGTTGGTAAAGTCGAGCAGACGGTCGGCGAGTGTACTTTTACCGTGGTCAATATGGGCGATGATGCAAAAATTGCGAATGTTCTTCATGTAAATATTTTTTCAAATAGATGAATTGGCAAATATAATCAAAAAAAGGATTTTTGGAAAAAATATTTTCAGATACCGGCAACGGAAAGCAAATGTCTGTCGGGCAGGCGCTACAACCGCTTCATTGCTTCGCTAAAAGTATTGCGGTGTACGCCCAAATACGATGCCAGATACGAGTACGGAACTCTGGTGAAAAGTTCAGGAGAAGTATTTTTGAGCAATTGCATGCGTTCGTACGTATTGGATTTCTGAAAAATACGAATAACCCGCAACGTCCGTATCAGCATCTGGTCTACTTCATAACGATACAATCGGGCAAACTCGGGCATAGTCGCATACAGTAATTCTATTTGCTCTTTGTGAAAAACTAAGACCTGTGTATCTTCTAAAGCTTCTATGGTAAACTGAGAAGTTTTGTGGCGTACGTAGCTTTCGTAATCCACCACCAAATAAAATATCGGGGCGTAGAAGAAGCGAAATATTTTCTTATTGCCTTGTGCATCAATTTCGTAAGCATAGAACATTCCGTTGAGAATAAATCCCACACGATTGCTGATTTGTCCTTTCGTAACAAAAAAATCTCCTTTTTTGAACGATTGTATTTCGCCGTGATTTCTGATGATTTCCGACTGAACTCCATCGAAATGATGTTTTTGTAAATAATTAGCAATATCCATATAGCCCGCAAATAGTTAAAAGACCAAAGATACAATAATTCGGAGGGACGACCAAATGCGAATAAGAAAACAACATTTCGTATCACAGCAAAAAAACACCTTCAATACATGAATTTGCACAATTCTGTGCATTGACAGTAAACAAAGCGCCTTACCTTTGCCCTGAAAAAGATTTTTTCATAGCAAATAGTTTTTACACGCCCTTTCTTGGAGTTGCCGTAAGGTGATTTCTCGAAAGGGTGTTGTAATTTAATCTCTTCCTATTCTTGCACAAATCATTTATCGTGTTATTTTTGCACCTTCTTTTAAATAACAGACTAAAATATGACAAAAAATTGGCTCGAAAGAACCGAATTGTTAGTAAAATCGGATGGTATGGCCCGGCTGAAACAGGCAAATGTATTAGTTGTCGGGTTGGGTGGCGTAGGCTCGTTTGCGGCGGAATTTATCGCACGCAGTGGCGTCGGGAAAATGACGATTGTTGACGGCGATGCGTTTGACATTACCAACATCAACCGCCAATTGATGGCTTTGCACAGCACCATCGGAAAATCCAAAGCAGCGACGCTCGCCACCCGTTTGCTTGACATCAGTCCCGAACTCGAACTGACCGTATTGGAAGAATTTCTATCGCCCGAGCGTGCCTACGAATTGGTATCGGAAGAATATGATTATGTGGTGGATTGCATTGATAGCATCACGCCCAAACTCAATCTTATCAAAGCCGCCAAACGCAAAAAAGTAAAACTCGTGAGCAGTATGGGCGCCGGCGGTGTGCTTGACCCTTCCAAAATAAAAGTTGCCGATATCCATAAAACCCGTGACTGCCCGTTGGCAAAATACATTCGCAAACGTCTCCGAAAAGAAGGAATTAATTCGGGTTTCAAAGCCGTTTTTTCTACCGAAGTCGCTCCGAAAGACACGATGCAACACACCGACGGAACAAATTTTAAAAAATCATTCTACGGAACAATTAGTTACATGCCTGCCGCTTTCGGATTACATGCCGCCGCTACGGTCATTAATTTTTTAGTGGAAAGTGGAGAATTGAAAATGGAAAGTTGAAAGTGGAGAGTTACTAACTGACATTATTTAATAGTATTTTTTATATCAAATAAAAAAATAAATTATTGTTAATCAGAAATTTAGCTTTTCTGTATTGAGTTTTTGAGAAAAGAGAATTTTAAGATGTTGGAAAACAAAAATTTAAAAATCATCAAAACTTTTCGTGTGTTTGACCTAAGAACCCTCAACTTTCAACTTTCAACTCTCAACTATTTACTATCTTTGTATCAAAATCTAAAAAAAATGAATCTAAAAAACGCACAACTTGAGGTTGATAATTGGATAAAAAATCACGGTGTCCGTTATTTTAATGAATTGACCAATATGGCACAGCTTACCGAAGAGGTGGGCGAAGTAGCCCGCATCATCGCACGGCGTTACGGCGAACAGTCTGAAAAAGAAAGCGATAAAAACAAAGACCTTGGTGAAGAGCTTGCCGATGTGGTTTTTGTAGTGTTGTGCCTTGCTAATCAGACTGGTATCGACCTGCAAGCGGCTTTCGACCGAAAAATGGATGCCAAAACAAAACGCGACCACGACCGCCACCATAATAATGAAAAGTTGAAATAATGTCCAAAACGCTACCCTTATCCCGGCTCATTTCAGGGACTTCCTTGCAACTTTCGGGTTCGAAGTCCGAGACCAACCGCCTATTGCTTTTGCAGGCACTTTATCCATCGTTGTCTATTGAAAACGCTTCTGATTCTGATGACTCAAAGGCAATGATTCAAGCATTGCTCAAAGGAAATGGCACTATCGATATTCATCATGCAGGCACGGCAATGCGTTTTTTGACGGCATACTTTGCATCAAAAGAAAACTCAAAAATCGTGCTGACAGGCTCACAGCGGATGAAAGAGCGCCCCATCGGGATTTTGGTGGATGCCTTACGCCAACTCGGAGCCGATATTTCCTACACCGAAAACGAAGGCTGTCCGCCGCTTTCCATCAAAGGGAAAACCCTTACGGGGAATGCCGCATCGTTGCCCGCCAACGTCAGCAGTCAGTACATTTCCGCCTTGATGCTCATCGCCCCTACCCTGCCAAACGGACTTACGCTGCAATTACTCGGCGAACTCACCTCCGTACCTTATATAGAAATGACTGCCCAACTGTTGAGGTCGGTCGGCATACAGGTTTCCTTTGAAAACCAAATGAGCCGAATTGAGCCGAAATCAAGTGTTGGAAATCAATCGATTACGGTAGAATCCGATTGGAGTTCCGTATCGTATTGGTATTCATTCGTGTCGCTTTCCGAAATCGGCACGACGATGCGGTTGTCGAGTTTTAAAAAGAGCAGTTTGCAGGGCGACAGCGTTTTGCAGGAAATTTATCAATCGTTGGGTGTGGAAACCCGTTTCGACGGTGATACGCTCATTCTGACCAAAATATCCGAAGCCGCACCGCACCTCGATTGCGACCTCCGCAATGCCCCCGATATCGCACAGACTATCGCTGTGAGTTGTTTCGGACTGGGAACGAGTTGTCATCTCACGGGGCTTCATACCTTAAAAATAAAAGAAACCGACCGCCTTGAAGCCCTCAAAAACGAACTTTCCAAATTCGGTGCGGACATCTGCGTAAGCGATAAAGACCTTTCTATAAGTAGGAACGGAAAAATGCTTTCCGGCGTGTCCGTAGCCACTTATAACGACCACCGAATGGCGATGGCGTTCGCTCCGTTGATGCTCAAAACGAGTTTTTCGGTACTCAATCCGGAAGTTGTAACCAAATCGTATCCGCACTTTTGGAAAGATGCCGAAAAAGCTACACGAATTTTATAAATATCGCTTTTTTAAATTAATGTATTGATAGTGAGTGTTTTGTGTCCGAAAAATGTTTTTTTTAACACCGAAAAGAATTGTGAAAGATGGTAAATTTACTTGACAGGCTATAAAAAAAATCCTATTTGGCTAAAATTTAATTGGTTAAGGTTACTATTTGATTATTTTATTATTATCTTTGCAACCCGAAATTTGAAATAACAAAAAGAAATTATAACATGACAAAAGCAGAAATCGTATCGAAAATCTCTGACAAATTAGGTCTTGACAAAAATGATGTACAAGCCACAGTCGAGAACTTTATGGAAGAAGTAAAAACTTCATTAGAAGAAGGTAACAATGTGTATTTGAGAGGTTTTGGTAGTTTTATCATCAAAACAAGAGCTGAAAAAACAGGGCGCAATATCTCTAAAAACACAACTTTAAAAATACCTGCACACAACATACCGTCGTTCAAACCGGCAAAAGTATTTGTGGAAGGTGTAAAAGCAAAAGTAAAAGTACAGTAATCAATAACCCTTTAAAAAATTAAGTAAGCTATGCCAAGCGGAAAGAAAAGAAAAAGACATAAAATAGCACACCACAAACGTAAAAAAAGAGCGAGAGCAAACCGCCACAAAAAGAAAAAGTAGTTCTAAACTACTTTTTCTTGTTCAAACACGTTCTTTGAAAAAGCCCCACACGGGCTATCACAAATTTGTTTAACCGTCTGTAATGCAGGGATTGCCAGCAGACACAAAAATCCACAGAGTGAATAAAGAATTAATAATCCGTTCGGGTTCCTCTGATGTTGATTTTGCCTTACTGAAAGAAGGAAGACTTGTAGAGCTTCACAAAGAAGAAGATAGTAATGATTTGGGCGTGGGCGACATCATGCTTGCCAAAATCCGAAAACCTGTACAAGGGCTCAATGCCGCTTTTGTAGATGTCGGATATGAAAAAGATGCGTTCCTGCATTATCACGATTTGGGGCCACAGTTGGGTACATTGCTCAAGTTCGTCAAGAATGTTAGCTCGGGCAGATTGAAAGATTTTTCGCTGAAAGATGTTGCTCTTGAGCCTGACATCAACAAAGACGGCAGTATTGCCGATGTACTCAAAGCCAACCAGCCCATATTGGTACAAATCGTCAAAGAACCTATCTCAACGAAAGGGCCGCGTATCAGTTCAGAACTGTCCATCGCAGGGCGTTATCTGGTATTAGTGCCTTTTTCCGACAGGATTTCCATCTCTCAGAAAATAGAAAGCAGAGCCGAGAAGGAAAGATTGCGGCGGTTGCTTCTGAGTATCAAACCAAAAGGCTTTGGCGTGATTGTACGCACCAATGCCGAAGGCAAAAAAGTAGCAGAGCTGGACAAAGATTTGCAAGGCTTGTTCAACCGTTGGGTTTTGATGTGTAAAAAAATACACAAAGCGGTATTTCCATCCAAAGTGATGAGCGAAGTAAACCGTACAGGTGCTATTCTTCGCGATATGTTCAATGATTCGTTCACAGGAATTCATGTGGATGACGAGCCTCTTTACGAGCAAATCGTCAAATATGTACACGATATTGCCCCTGACAAAGAGAACATTGTCAAACTATACCGCTCATCTGTACCGATTTTTGAGAAATTCAATATCGAACGGCAGATAAAAACCGCTTTCGGGCGTACCGTGTCCATGAGCAAAGGTGCTTACTTAGTCATCGAGCACACCGAAGCCCTTCACGTTATTGATGTGAACAGTGGCAACCACTCGAACAAGGCTACGAACCAAGAAGCTACGGCTCTGTCCGTCAACCTGATAGCTGCCTCCGAGATAGCTCGCCAATTGCGATTGCGCGACATGGGGGGAATTATCGTAGTGGACTTCATCGACATGTCCAACACCGACAACCGAAGAGTGTTATTCGAACATTTGCGAAAGGAAATGGAAGAAGACAGGGCAAAACATAAAATATTGCCTCCTAGTAAGTTCGGACTCATACAAATCACAAGGCAACGGGTAAGACCCGAACTCAACATCAAAACCCGGGAAGAAAACCCAAGCAAAGAAGGGGAAATAGAAGCCCCTATCGTTCTGGTTGATAAAATCAATGTAGAACTTGACAACATCATCAAAGAAAACAGCTACAAAGGACGCATCGTTCTCAATGCACATCCTTTTATCGCTGCGTATTTGACTAAAGGAATTAAATCCATCCGAGTAAAATGGTTTCTCAAATACAAACGATGGATACAGGTAATGCCTCGCGATGCGTACTCATACCTTGAGTACCGCTTCAAAACCAAAGAAGGCACACCGCTTTAACAGAACAACGGCTTCATCTTATCCATGAAGCCGTTTTTTTGTATTGATATGTCAAAATGAAATGTCTATAAAACGCCGTATATCAACTAATTTTTGGTTGAATTACGGAGAATAAGCTGTGTAGGCAGCTGCACCGATTGTTGCTGTACAAGGATATGCTTGTCTGTTTTGTTGATTTCGTCAATCATTATAGACACTGCTTTTTGTCCCATTGAGATACTGGGCTGTTCTACCGAAGAGAGGCTCGGACGCATGTGCTGTGTAACAAACCAATTGCTAAATCCGATAATCGACACTTCATCCGGAATAGATTTCCCTGCATCGGTAAGCGCGTTGAGAGCCCCGACTGCCAATATATCGGTAGCCGCAAATATTCCGTCAATTTCAGGATGTTTGCGTAAGATGTCGAGGGTGAATTGGTAGGCACTGTTGATGTCATCAGGCTCGGAATGGAAGATAAATTCTGCTTTTTCTTGTATCCCCCACGCATTGAGTGCTTGTTTGTATCCGTTGAGGCGTTTGCGGTAATTCATCGGGAGCGTAGGGCCTCCGATATACGCTATCGTTTTAGCTCCATTGGCAAGCAGGTGATTTACAGCATTAAAAGCCGCTTTTTGGTCGTCAATATGAACTTTTGAGCAAGGAATAGTGCTCGATATACGGTCGAAAAGCACAAGGTGAATATTATGGGCTAAAATCTCCATAATGTGATCTTGGTCATAAGCCAAAGTTTCATTGGAAAGTGCCATGAGTACGCCGTCAACCCGCTTGTCGATAAGCAATCCTACTTGTTCTTTTTCTTTTTCTATAGAATCATCGGAAAATAAAGTAATGACCAGATAGCCGTGCAGATTGGCTTCGCTGATGATACCATTGAGGACTTGGGAGAAGAAGTGATGGTCTAATTTGGGAACAATCACCCCAAGTGTCTTTGATTTTTGGCTACGAAGCGTAACCGCATGTATATTAGGTTTGTAATTCAACTCTTTGGCGAGCTGTTTTACTTGGTCTTTAGTTTCTTTACCTATATCGGGATAGTCTTTCAGAGCTTTGGATATGGTAGTAACGGAAACACCCAATCGTTCCGCCAAATCTTTCAATGTGATAGGTTTCATAAGAATTTGATTTTTGAGTGGCCAAAGTAGCCATATTTTCCGAAATACCCAATTTATTAAGATAAATATAAGAAATGTGTCATTTAAAAGCAAATAAAAACGTTTGCTTTTCCACCTTTGTCTGTATAAAATTGCAAAATTCATACGTTATCTTTTTGGCATCTTTAAAAGTTTTCATACTTTTGGAGGATTGTAATAAATGTTTCATCTATGAGAGCTTTTCGATACTTAGCAATATTGCTCATACCCATGGTCGGTAATGCACAGACAATATGGACGCTTGAGCAATGTATTGACCATGTGCTGGACAATAACATCTCCATCAAACAGTCAGAAATCGACCTTCAAGCAACGTCTGTGGACAAGCTCACAGCGGTCGGTGCATTTCTTCCTTCAGTAAGTTCAAACATGTCGTATAATTACAATCAAGGAAAAAACATCAATCCTGTAACCAATCAGTTTGAAACTACCAAATTCCAGTCAGCATCGGGAGGCGTGAATGCGGGCATCAATCTCTTTTCGGGGTTGGCTAATTGGCGACAACTCCGTTTGGCAGAACTAAGCAAACTCTCAGGGCAATACAATCTTAATAAAATAAAAGATGACATTGTATTGATGGTCGTCAATTCGTATTTGGAAGTTATCTCCAACAAAGAACAAATCAAAGCACTTGAAAATCAGCTCGAAGTTACGGAGCAAAACTTGCAACGCACCCGCGACCTCATCGATGCAGGCGCTTTGCCACAAGGCGATATTTACGATATTGAAGCCCAATTACTCTCGCAAGAACAGCAGATAATTCTTACACAAAATAATCTTTTTATTTCCAAAATGGGACTTGCACAATTGCTTTTATTGAAAGATTATTACGATTTTGATGTCGCTGATGCTGCCTTGGAAATCCCTATTACCGACATCCTTAGTTACAACCCCGATGCTATTTTTCAAAAATCAAAAGAAGTTATTCAAGATTTGAAAATCGCACAAACCAATGTGCAAATTGCCGAAACGAACTTGAAATTAGCCCGGGCATCCTACTCGCCGCGTTTGTCGGCTTTTGCAGGATATAGCACGCAATGGTCGAAGAATTACCCGAATGATTTTTGGAGCCAATTCAATGACAATATCGGATTTTCGGCAGGGCTTTCACTTTCAATACCCATTTTCAACGGATTCTCAGTCAGAGGCAATGTAACCCGAGCCCGCCTAAATCTGGATAAATCGCAATGGGCGAACCAACAAGCAGAACTTACCGCAGAACGCACCGTATTCCAAGCGTATAATGATGCCGCCAATGCCGAAAAACTTTATACCGCATCCGAGAAAACCGCACAAGCAAAAAAACAGGCCGCCCAGTACGCACAAGACCGATTTGAGGTAGGATTGATGAATAGTTTCGACTTCAATCAAGCAAAAATGCAACAACAAAACGCCGAAACGGAAAGCATTCGTGCCAAATATCAGTATATATTCAAAATCAAAGTATTGGAATACTATTTCGGGATACAGCTTTGGGACAAAAACGAACAAAAATAACAGCAAGATAAAAAACAACGGCTCTCATGAAAAGAAAAACTCTCTACATCATTTTAGGCATCGTAGCGTTGCTTATTTTACTTATCGTAGGTAAAAAAGCAGGTTGGTTTGGCGAACAATCCGAAGGAAAAACTGTAGAAACACAAATAGTTACACTTTCTACGCTTACGCAAAAAGTATCGGCAACAGGCAAAATACAACCCGAATTGGAAGTGAAAATATCTTCGGAAGTATCGGGCGAAATCATCGAACTCCCCGTAGTAGAGGGGCAAACCGTCAAAAAAGGCGATTTGCTTGTACGCATCAATCCTGACATCTACCAATCGGTCGTCAACAGAAGCATTGCAGGCCTTGAAAATATAAGAGCCTCGCTACAACAGTCCGAAGCCACACTCACCGAAAGTGAACAAAATTACAGACGGAATGAAATTTTATTCGCTAAAGGCGTGATTTCCAAAGCGGAATGGGACAAGGTTGTCTCGGCTTACGAAATTGCCAAAGCCAATCGCGAATCGGCAAAATACAGCGTGCAAAGCGCAATGGCATCCGTCTCAGAAGCCCAAGATAATCTCAAACGAACCGCCATTTACTCACCTGCCGACGGCACCATTTCCAAACTTGACGTAGAACTCGGCGAACGCGTGGTGGGGGCCATACAAATGACCGGAACGGAAATCATGCGGGTTGCCAACCTGCGAAGCATGGAAGTCGAGGTTGACGTTAATGAAAATGACATCGTAAAGGTCAATGTCAATGATAGTGTTGACATTGAGGTAGATGCGTATCCGAAAAAAGTATTCAAAGGCGTCGTCAGCAATATCGCCAACACCGCCAATAGCACCACAAGTGTTGACCAAGTAACGAATTTCAAGGTTAAAATCCACATCAAAGAATCATCATACGCCGACCTACTCGAAGGCAAACCGGCCAATTATTCCCCGTTCCGCCCCGGAATGACGGCGACCGTAGATATTATTACGCTGGTAAAACAAGATGTGGTTGCCGTACCTATCAGTGCCGTCGTTATCAAAAATGCTACGGATTTTAAGAACGACAGTACCAATGTTACGGGCGAACGCATTGAAAGCGTATTCGTCAAAACAGACGGAAAAGCCGAACTCAGAGCCGTAACAACAGGCATTCAGGACAATACGTCTATCGAAATCACATCAGGATTGAATAAAGACGACGAAATCATCACAGGCCCATACAACCTCGTAAGCCGTACATTACAACAAGGCGACAAAGTAGAAGTGAAGACAGGAAAAGAATAGTTTTTACACCAAAAATATTGATTATCAATATTTTATAAATTAAAATACATACTTAAACCCAACTTGGTGATGCCGGATAATTGCTACACAAACTTTTTTTTCATATCTTTGGGCATAATAACTAAAATCCATTTTTCATGAAAAAAACATTTGCAATTATCGGACTGTTGGCATTTGCCGTAAGCTGTAAAAACGTAAAAAAAGAAAACCAGGAAATCATTTCTGAAGCGGAAAACCAAATCGAGCAAATAACAGAAACCATCGTTGGGAAAACGCTTACCGTACCACTCGAAGCCAAGAGCGGTTCGGAAGTATCAGGGACAGCCGAGTTTACAGAAAAAGACGGTAAGGTAACCCTCGTTGTCCACGTACACGGTCTTACACCGGGCGAGCACGCTATCCACTTACACGAAAAAGCCGATTGCTCATCGGATGACGGCACTTCTACAGGCGGGCACTGGAATCCTACCTTTGAGCCGCATGGCAAATGGGGTGCAGCCGAAGGATTTCACAGAGGTGATATCGGAAACTTGGTCGCTGACGAAAACGGGCATGCACAACTCGAATTTTCTACCGATTTGTGGTGTATCGGTTGCGATGACGACACCAAAAACATCATTGGTAAAGCAGTTATCATTCACACCTCAGCCGATGATTTCGTTACCCAACCTACGGGTAATGCCGGCGGACGCATCAGCTGTGGCGGCATCATTGAATAATCAAAAATCAAACTTCAGTTGTCGTGGTAATAACTGAAATGATTTACGATGATACAGGGTTATCCCATACTGCTCTATCGCCTTACGATGGTCAGCGGTAGGATAACCCTTATTTTTTTTCCATTGATATTCAGGATATTCCCGATCGATGGATAGCATGTACTCATCACGATGCGTTTTGGCAAGTACCGAAGCCGCCGCAATAGTGAGTATCTTGGCATCGCCTTTCACAACGCAAGCATGCGGAATATCGGCATACGCATAAAAACGATTGCCGTCCACCGCTACAAATCCGGGGGATATGGTCAATTGGGCTATCGCTTGGTGCATCGCCAAGATAGAGGCCTTGAGGATATTGATACGGTCAATTTCCTCGGGAAATACATGCGCCACACCATAACTGACAGCTTCTTTTTCGATGGTGATACGCAACAAATCCCGCTGGCGTTCGCTCAGTTGCTTCGAATCTGTAAGGGTTTCATTATGAAATCCTTCGGGAAGAATTACTGCTGCTGCCGTAACAGGCCCTGCCAAACAGCCCCGCCCGGCTTCGTCCGTGCCGGCTTCGGCAAATGAGTGGTAGTAAGGTTGCATCTGCGTTACGTTTTAGAGATGATTTTTCACCTTTTTTTCCGAAAATATATTTATTCCTATCATCTGATGACTTCGACCCACTTGCCCGCAGTCCGTGTATTGTAGCGGTTGTCGTACATTGCTTCGGCATACGTACCCGGCAGATAGTAGCGTCCTGCGTAGGAGGCATTTGCTTTCAGGCGTATTGTTTTTTGAGTTTTTGATGGCAACGAAAAATAGAAATTTGCTCTGTCATCACGGTAATCTGTGTAATCCAAAGAGGTTTGTTCACCACCGTAATCGGTATAACGAACATTCACGATTTCCCAACCCGAAGGAATGATTTGCGTCAAGGCAATATTCTCAACATATTCGTTCGTTAGGTTGGCAACTCGGATGCTGATGTTTACTTCGGAGCCTTGCGGCAGGCGGTTTTCGTCGATGAGCTTGCCGTTTCCGTCCCGATATTCCACCTGTATGGAAAGTCCGTTTTGCACTGCCAATTCCTGCCCTACATCAAGTTTTCCGCTCGAAATTATTTTAGCAAAAAGCGTTTGTTGCGATTCATTTTTGAACGATACCGTTTTGGCATTCGCCGAAAGGCTTACTTCTTTGCTGAAAATGGGTTCTTCCGTTTTTATTGACTCGGTTTTTCCTTTGTCCGTGTACGCAAATATCATTTGTTTTCCTTTTCCGTTGACGGCAATGTACTGAGTCATAGCGTAAAGAGCGTAAGCGGTGGTTTGGGTACTCATCCATTCGCTGCTCGAAAGTTTTTCGGCTATTTCCAATGCCCAACGGTTCGCTTCGGTGGTTTTTCCTGTCAGAAGAGCCGTTTCGAGAGCCATTGCCATATTGCGAGTGTACGACCCGTAATAATAATCGCTGTTGCTGATGTTCGCCGATCGGAAAAGCCCTTCCGCCGTTTTCCGTTGCCCTATTACGGCATACGCAGCGGCGAGCCGCAGTCGGGCTTCGTTGGAGATGTCCTCCATTTCGCGTAAGCGGTTCATAGAAGCCATTTCGGGACTTCCTGCCAATGCCAATGTATAAAGGCGGTAGGCTTGAGGAATATCGTTATAATAGCGTGCTTCCCGCCTCCAGTTGCGCGCTTCATTCGTCTGATAATCAATCCATTGCTTTTTGCTTCCCGACGGCAATACGTAGCCTTTTTTCTCGGCTTCTATATAAAAATGTCCCACGTATGAAGTCGACCAATCATCGGCGTAGCGCCCGCCTGCCCAATATGAAAATCCACCGTTGGAGAGTTGGTTTTTATAGAGGTTGGCAATCGCCGTTTTGATGTTTCTGCTTGTGCGTTCTGTTCCTTCCGCATTGAGCGAAACCAACTCATTCAGGTACAATTGTGGAAATGCCGCCGAAGTAACTTGTTCCAAACAGCCGTGCGGATATTTCAGTAAATATTCCAACCGCTGGTGCAGATTAATTCCGGGGAAGGACGACACTTCCAGCACCGATCTGCTATCTTCCGGATTGCCGAAAATATTCCCTTCCAGTGTTGCCGAAGCGCCAGCATTTATAGAATAGCTTTCCGTGATATACGTAATTGGATTTGGATTGTAAATATCCATTTCTACCTCATACGTTGCTTTTTCGTTGCCCGAAGTCGCAGTAACGGTTATTTTCCCGATGCCTTCGGACTTTGTATCCAATTCAAAATAAGCCATTTGTTCGCCTGTGTTTTGAAATTGAAGCGATTGTGATTTTTTACCTTCGACAGCAAATTGTTCATTTGTTTGCACGGAAAGCGAAACGTTTTTCACATGATTTTCCATTGCGAAAACCGTTACGGGAAGGATTATCTTTTCGCCCGGCACAGCCTTCCGCGGCAACGAGCCCAATACCATTAGCGGACTGCGGATAGGAACGTTCTTTTCGGCACTTCCGTAGGCGTTATTTGCCACATCGGAAGCGACGACCATTACCCGTGCCGAACCGATGTAATTCGGAATTTCAATTTGATGCGTGTCGGTTTTTCCTTTTTTGAGTTCAAACGGCCCTTTGAAGATGACCAGCGGTTTGAAACGATTGGCTTTTTGGGCTTCGCCCCCCGCAAGTTCTTCGTCGCCTCCTATGCTAAACGCCTGGTTGATAGTTCCTCCGTACGCTCCGATAATGTCATCGTAAACGTCCCATGTTTTCACGCCGAGTGCCGTTTTTGAAAAGAACGACTTCCACGGATTGGGTGTTTTGAAGCGGGTAAGGTCGAGCAATCCGTCTTCAACGATAGCAAGCGTGTAGACCATCGGCTTGCCCGAAGCTTCACTGACTTTTACGGTTGCTTTCTGCTGCGGACGAAGTACGTCGGGCATTTGTAGTTGCGGTTTGAGTTCTGTATTTTTATTGATAACGGAAATCGGGCTGACACCGTAAAGCCGTATGGGCGAATCGTTGGCAGTGTTGGCATGCGGTTGCAAGAGTGTTATATTCAGATACACGTTCGGAGTCATTTTATCGGTAATCGGGAGGCTGAAGTTTGTTTCGCCTTCGTGGGTCGTTACCCAATGCGTTTCGACTATGCCCGAACTATTTTCTACGGAAAGCAATGCCCGGCTTCCTTTGTCCGAAGGGAAAGTTACCGTAGCTTTTTCGCCTACGGCATATTCTTTTTTGTCGGTAGCTATGGAAAGCATTACAGCTTCCGAACCGCCTCTCTCAGGGCGTCCCCAACCATAAAAATATGCTGAAATGCCACTGTTGTGCCCGCTTTCGGTATCGGAAACCAAAATGAAAAACGAACCTGCATCGGCGGAGGGTACTTCAAATGTAAATTGTGCTACTCCATTTGCGTTGGTCGAAACCGTATTGGTGTAATATA
This sequence comes from Capnocytophaga sp., assembly GCA_030538675.1. Lineage (GTDB taxonomy): Bacteria > Bacteroidota > Bacteroidia > Flavobacteriales > Flavobacteriaceae > Capnocytophaga. Next base: position 11,517 of record JAUNTM010000017.1, on the reverse strand, counting down.
CATTTTGACTTTGAGAACTGTTGTACGACGAAATGTTGTTACGCGAAGCATCCCACCACCAATTCCAATTTGTTTTGAAAATGCTGATTTTCAGCTGTTTTCCACTTATTGGTTTTCCATTTTCCGATACAGAAGCTACGCCAAACGAATATTTATTTTTGGTGTCGTAATAACCGTATTTGCCCGCTTTGGCGGGTTTTATTCCCGCATAACTTCGGTAAGGCGACACGGTAGCGGAAGATACATCAGTACTGAAATCGCCACCGCCTTCGTTAGCTTGTGTGAGGAAATTCACTTTGAGCATACTTGGCGATTGTAGTCCGTTGGGTGTGAAGCGGAACGATACATTCCCTTGTGCGTCTGTCCGTCCGTCGAAAATCGGCATTTCTTGCTCTGAAAAAGTAAATGCTTTGTTGGTAAACGAATATTCTTCAAATCCTTTGAATGTTGCTTCGGATGCGTAATACTTCGCTTTGATGTTCACGGCGGCATTCGCCAGAGGTGTTCCTTGCAGCCATTGCACGTTGATGTTCGCCTGAGTTCCTTCCGAGAAAATCGTTTTTTCGTTAAGGCTGTTTTCTATTTTGAGGCGGTTGGGCTTGATGGTTTCTATTTTTATGCTTTTGCGGAATTTTGCTACGCCTGCCGAAATGAACACTTCCCAGTTTCCCGTCAAGGCATCCGGTGGTGTTGTCAACGTAAATGCGTAATGATTCAATGCGTTGGAAGATTGCATCTGCTCGGCGATAATTTTCCCGTAAGGGTCTTTAAAAATAAGTTTTACAGGGAGTTTTTCGGGATTTTTAGCATTGAAATCATTCAGAATAAATCCTACAAAAATACTATCGCCCGGCCGCCATACGCCACGTTCGGTATAAATGTAGCCGTTTAGTCCTTTTTGAAGCCGCACCCCGTCCACATCGTACTTACTCATGGACAATGATAAGCCGTCTTCAATTTTCACGTAAGTGGTATTATTCCCTTTTTTTACGGAAGCAAAATAGGCTTTTTCTTTCAATTCGGCGAATGCCATACCTTCGCTGTCGGTTTTGAGTTCTTTCAGTTTTTGCTGTTGGAAATCGTAGAAAGCTACGGTTGCTTCATTGATTGGTTCTGTGGTAATGATGCTGTTCACGATAGCGGTATAATTGTTGTCCTGCCCTCGTTTAATGATAACGCCCATATCGCTCGCCAAGATATTGGTTTCTACTTTTTTATAGGCGTAATATGATTTTTTGCAGGGGTCGTTTTCGTTACCCCAGTCATCGTAGCTCCAGTCGTCATAATAATAGTCCGAATCATAATAATTATCATTGTTTACGAGTGGTTTTTTCTCAAAAGAAGTGTCCAACGGTGGTAGTTCCTCATCGCCACAATGGTAGAGCGAATAGTTTCTTTGCATCGAAAATGTTACCCTGTAAATAGCTCCGGGTTCGGGTTGGATTATCGAGGAAAGGTCTAAGGCGTAGGTGTTCCAACGCTTGAGTTGCTGTGTGGGACTTCCTTCAAACGAGATGACTTTCCGGGCGATGGTTTTGCCCACACGGTGGATTTGATACGTCCCGCCGAGTGGGTTTTCTTGCAGGAATTGCAAAACATTGTTCTCAAAAATACGGGTTATTTCCACATTGACAGCCCTGAGATTAACGGTTTGAAAGTTGATTTTCAAATTTTCGGAACTTGGCAAAATGGTGCCGCTGCGTACGAGTTTTATTTCGGGTTTTCGAGGGGCAAACCAAACGGTCATATCCTTGTCCGAGGTAAGGCGACTGCCGTAAATGCCACGAATGCCTTGGCGGATTTTCAATTCATAATTTCCTTCGAGGGGGGTGTCGCTGTACACTTTGAGGATATTTCCGTTTACGCTATACCGCAATTGGGTGTAACTGTTGCGAATGACCAAATCTACTAACCCATTGAAATTCTGGTTTTTATCCAATGGTTCTGTAAAGTTAATCCAAAATGATTGATTGGTATCATCGGGGGTTAGCGTTTGTACAATATCAAACGTCCCTTGGGCGGGAATTTTCAGGGATGCAGCGATGTCATCATCGGTTAAGGCTATTTTTTTATTCCAATGAAAATCGAGAGAAGCTGCTTCGCTGCCACGTACAATGCTATCGGCAATGAAAGCGAATGACGTGCCGTTGCCCCCGCCGCTGAATTTAACAGAAACAGCACGATTGTTTAAGTTTGCTTTGAATAATTCTTTGGCAGTTTCTTGCGAAATCGCATCATTGGCAGAAAGCGTTCCGCTCAGGAAGTACAAATCTTTGTTGTATGACTGTAATTCTCCCAATTCTAACGAAAATGCCTGTGCTTTTGTTTTAAATGAAAAAACAAATTCTTTAAGGTCGCTTTTTACATCAAAAAGCTTGGAAAGGTGGAATGTTACCGTGTATTGGGTGTTTTGTTTGAGCCGTTCGTCGGGAACAAATCGCAATTGTGTGGGCGAAACTGCCACTACACTTCCTTTCACTTTGGGTGAAATATCAAATAAATTCATCGCACCGACTTTTTCCAAATCGTCTGCAACAATCGGTTTGTTAAGCGAAATCTGTACCGGATCGGTTGCCGAAGCCAAACCGCCACTGAACGAAGTGATGTATTCCGCATAAAGAAGCGGATTGCTATTTCCTGATGCTTTGTCTTTTTTACAGGCGGTTGCCACCAACAGTACTATTGTGAATAGAGCGATTTTTTTCATGAGTTTATAGCTTTGGTTTTCAATGGTAAATGTATAAAAATAAAACTCACCCCGCTTCTGTTTAACGTTTGTTTAACACTAGTTCGGTGTGAAAGATTGTTGTAAATAAAAAAATCTGAATTCACTTTGAATTCAGATTTTTGGTATGATGAGGAAATTATTTTTTTAAATCGCGCATGAGTCGATTTCCGTTACGCGAAGCGTATTGACCATTCCTTTGCCTTGGATCGGCATCGCAGCAAGGCTGACCATAATGTCGCCCATATTCACGTAGCCTTTTTGATTGGCGATATGGTTCACGTCTTCAATCGTTTCGTCAGTCGATACAAAACGGTCGTAGTAGAACGTGGTTACGCCCCACAGAAGGCTCAATTGCGTAAGAATCCGTTTGTTGGAAGTAAATACTAAAATATGCGATTTTGGCCGATACGCCGAAATTTGGAAAGCCGTATAGCCGCTATTTGTTAGGGTAGAAATCACTTTCGCGTTCATTTCGTTTGCCATAGAAGCCGCATGGTAGCACACCGAATTGGTAACATAACGGCGCGAACGGATGAAAGGCGATTCCAAATGTACTTTTATCAAGATAGAATCTTCCACGCTTTGGATAATATTGCTCATCTGTTCGATAACCTGCACAGGATATGCACCCACGGAGGTTTCACCCGAAAGCATTACCGCATCGGCACCGTCCATTACTGAGTTGGCTACGTCATTTACTTCCGCACGCGTTGGTGTAAGGCTCGAAATCATACTTTCCATCATTTGTGTAGCGATGATGACAGGAATATGTGCTTTTTTCGCTTTACGGACGAGTTCTTTTTGGATAAGCGGCACTTCTTGAGCAGGGACTTCCACCCCGAGGTCGCCACGGGCTACCATGATACCGTCGCAATGAGCCATGATTTTATCAATATTGACAAGAGCTTCGGGTTTTTCTATTTTGGCAACGATAGGAATTTTGTGCCCCGCATTTTCTTCGATAAGTTCCTTCAAATCATCAATATCTTTGCTGTGGCGGACGAATGAAAGTGCAATCCAATCCACTTCTTGCGAAATAGCAAAAACAGCATCTTTAATATCTTTTTCCGTCAAAGCGGGAAGTGAAACATTCGTATTCGGAAGGTTTACGCCTTTTTTCGATTTGAGGAATCCACCTTGTACTACTTTGGCTTCTACTTCATCAATACGGTTGGTCGATACGATTTCGAAGATGAGTTTCCCGTCATCAAGAAGAATGCGCTCGCCCGGATTTACATCATTCGGAAATTCTTTATAGTTCATGTATACACGTTCTTTGTTTCCTACGAAAGCCTCGCCTGTTACAAAGGTGATAATGTCGCCCGGATTGACCATCACATCGTCTTCCATGACTCCTACCCTTAGTTTTGGACCTTGCAAATCTGCCAAAATAGCCGTATTGCATTGAAGTTCTTCGTTGATAGAGCGTATCAAACTGATGCGGCGTTTCACATCTTCGTAATCCGCATGCGAAAAGTTGATGCGGAATACGTTGACCCCGGCAATAATCATATTTTTAAGAACTTCTCTTGTGTCGGTAGCAGGCCCGAGGGTGGCTACAATCTTGGTTTTTTTAGTATATGGCATACCTAAAATATTAATTTGTTTTTCGATTTTAATTTTTGAAAGTCCACGCTATATGTCATAATGACCAGCGGGATATTTTTGATCACTGCACACATTTCAATTGCGTTGGGCAGTGAATATTCATACGTTGCTTTGAGCCAATAGTCTACTTTTTTATGTTCGTTTATAAGATAATTGGTTTCTGCTGTGGCAAACAGTTGCTGTACATCATCCGCATGACGGACATTTTTATTTGCGATACAAAACCACTCTACCTCCGGCTCATCGGTATATTGATAGCATGAGTACGGTATCTTATTGCTTATCCAATCATCTGTTTTATGCAAACGCAATTGCAGATGAAGATTCAGGAAATACGCTAACCGATAGTCTTCCAATGATGTATGGATGGCTATCAGTAGGTGTTCGCTGTCAGAGTCGGCATCATCAAGCTGAAATGTCCCCATAGTTTACGCGTTTCGTTTGCAAATATATAATATATTGATGAAATATCCTCGCTCTTAACAAATTGTTCAACTATATTTCAACCAAGTGTACATTGAAGTTGTAATCTTACAAGAGGGTTCACTCTATTTTTTTGCCTTGTATTTTAAAATATATCCGTTTGGCAGCTTTTTCTTCCGCTTTTTTCTTAGAGGTCGCACGTGCTTTCGTACACGAATAGTCTTCAATGATCAGTTTTGAAACAAAAAACCGCATTCCCGAGCGGTCATTCACATCTTCGCACGTTTCAAAAGAAAATTTTTTCTTGTGTTTTTGACACCATTCTATCAGCAAACTTTTATGGCTTATAATTTTACCTTCGAGCCGCTTGAGGTCGCCGTAGCGGATGATGAGTTTTTGATGAATAAATTTCGTACATTTCTCATAACCTGTGTCGAGATAGATAGCGCCAATCAAGGCTTCAAACAGATTTCCGTTGATGTTATGCCCCAATTGTTGCATGGAAAGACGGCTTCGCAAAAAATCACAAAGATGCAACTCTTCGCCCAACTCGTTGAGGTTACGGCGTTCTACGATTTTGGAACGCATTTTCGTCAAATAACCTTCGTCCTCTTCGGGTGCGTTCAAGAATAGATGTTCCGCCACCACACTTCCCAATACGGCATCGCCCAAAAACTCCAAACGCTCAAAACTTTTGCGCTTATGCCTGTGATGCTGGTAGGACGGATGCGTAAACGCTTCGCTGTAAAATTGTAGATTTTTCGGCTCAAACCCGAGCAAAATTTTTAGTTTTGCATAAAAAATCCCGTCCTTTTTTTTAAGACGGGAAAAATTCAATATTTTTTTAAGATTCCACATAGGGTATCATATCTTTTTGAAAAGGACACAAGCGTTATGACCACCAAACCCGAATGTATTGCTCATCGCTACTCTCACATCTCTTTTCTGTGCCTTATTGAAAGTAAAATTGAGGCGCTGGTCGATTTTCTCATCAGGATTTTTAAAATTAATCGTTGGTGGAACGATGCCGTTTTTAATAGCCAAGATTGAAGCAATTGCCTCAACCGCTCCGGCAGCCCCAAGCAAATGCCCCGTCATTGATTTGGTCGAGTTCAAGTTGATGTCATAAGCATGTTCTCCAAATACTTCGATGACCGCTTTTGACTCGGCAATATCGCCTAATGGTGTTGAAGTGCCGTGCATATTGATTGCATCGACTTGGTCAGGACTTATACCTGCATCTTTCAAACAGTTGAGCATCACATTTTTAGCTCCAAGCCCTTCCGGATGCGGTGCGGTCATGTGGTGCGCATCGGCAGAAAGTCCGCCACCTGCCAGTTCACAGTATATAGTGGCTCCACGAGCCACTGCATGCTCGTATTCTTCAAGAATGATAGCCCCGGCACCTTCGCCCAATACAAAGCCGTCGCGGGTAGCATCAAAAGGGCGTGATGCGGTAGCCGCTTCGTCATTGCGGGTCGAGAGTGCGTGCAACGCATTGAAGCCTCCCATTCCAGCCTCAACAACGGCCGCTTCCGAGCCTCCCGATACGATGATATCGGCATACCCAAGGCGGATATAATTCAGTGCATCAATCATCGCGTTTGCGGATGAAGCACAAGCCGAAACCGTTGCGAAGTTAGGGCCTCTGAATCCATATTTGATAGAAATCATTCCGGGTGCGATGTCGGCAATCATTTTAGGGATAAAAAACGGATTGAAACGCGGTGTGCCGTCGCCTTTAGCGAAAGAAGAAACCTCCTCCTGGAACGTTTCCAATCCACCGATACCTGCTCCCCATATCACACCTACGCGGTCTTTGTCGATATTTTCGAGGTCTAAGCCTGCATCTTTTATAGCTTCATCGCTTACAACAAGGGCATATTGGGTGAATTTATCCAACTTACGCGCTTCTTTGCGGTCGATAAAATCCGTAACATTGAAGTTTTTGACTTCGCAAGCGAATTTAGTCTTGAACTTGCTCGTGTCAAAATGTGTTATCGCAGCAGAACCACTGACTCCAGCGATGAGGTTATCCCAATATTCCTTTACGGTATTTCCTATGGGTGTCAATGCCCCCAACCCTGTTACTACAACACGTCTGCTCTTCATAATGATTTCAAAGTTTGGTATTAATTAGATACTTCAAAATACACCTACGAAACGCTGCTCGTAGGTGTATTCTTATTTTTTAACTCGGAAAAATAGAGTTATTCGCTTATTGTTTAGCTTCTTCGATGTACTTAACTGCTTGACCTACAGTAGCGATATTCTCTGCTTGGTCATCAGGAATTTGGATATCGAATTCTTTTTCGAATTCCATAATCAATTCTACAGTATCCAATGAATCTGCTCCCAAATCGTTCGTAAAACTTGCGTCTGAAACCACTTCGGCTTCATCTACTCCCAATTTGTCAACGATAATAGCTTTTACTCTTGATGCAATGTCTGACATGATTTTCTAATTTTAATTTATTTACTGAGGGCAAAAATAGGAAACTTTTTTTAAATCAACCCTTTTCTACCGATTTTATTCATTATTTTTTATTTGCATAATGTTAATATTTATTCGCAATAATTTGAAAATCAATAACTTGAATGTTTAAAATAGAACGCTCCATTTTACTTACTTTTCATACGATTTTGCATTAGTTCATCATATTCTGTTCTATTTCGGAATATATCAATGGCTTGATACACGGCTTTTCGAAACGATTCGTGATGGGCTTCGCCTTTTCCGGCTATTTCGTAGGCGGTGCCGTGGTCGGGAGAGGTCCGGATTTTGTCCAATCCTGCGGTAAAATTCACGCCGTTGCCAAAAGTGAGTGTTTTGAAAGGGATAAGCCCTTGGTCGTGGTAAGGTGCGATGATACCGTCATAATCAAGATAATTTTGCGAAGCAAAAAAGCCGTCGGCACTGAATGGACCAAATACCAATATACCTTTTTCAAATATTTTTTTGAGCGTAGGACGGATAATTTCATCGTCTTCCGCCCCGATGACACCGCTGTCACCACAATGCGGATTAAGTCCAAGTACGGCTATTTTCGGGCGCTGAAGACGAAAATCCCTGCGTAAGGACTCGTCCATCATCTGTACTTTTTCGGTGATGAGTTTTTCGGTGATGAGCGGACTCACCTCCCTGATAGGCACATGGTCGGTGAGCAACCCTACTTTAATATCATCGCTGACCAAAAACATCAGGCTTTTGCCGCCGAGCTCTTGAGCCAAATAATCGGTGTGCCCGGGAAAATGAAATTCGTCCGACTGAATATTGTTCTTGTTGATAGGGGCGGTAACCAGCACGTCAATCGAGCCGTTTTTGAGCGCTTCGGTTGCGGCTTGTAATGACAACAAAGCATATTTGCCGGCTTCATCGGTAACTTGCCCGAAGTTCGTATTAGGATTTTCTTTCCAACAGTTTAGCACGTTAATTTTTCCATCAATGGCATTTTCTATTTTTTCGATACCTTGAAAATTAGCTTGTGTATTAAAATGCCGTTTCTGAAACGAAATAATTCTATTCGAGGCGAAGATAATGGGCGTACAGAAATCCAATATCTCAGTTTCGTCAAAGGTTTTGAGGATAACCTCAACACCAATGCCATTCATATCGCCAATTGAAATACCTACTTTTATGTTATTTTCCATGAATGTGTTATCTTTTTACCTTTCTTGGGCAACATCTTTTTTAACAATAAAAATCCTGCCGATTGTTAGTTTTAATTTCTTACCTTTGTGGTACACAAAAACAAATTTACAAAAATAATATGGAACGCAATGTGTTTTCCGTACATAAAAAGATATTACTATGGTAGAAATTTTAGAATTAGTGGAATTAAACACGGACAAAATGTACCTATTATGTGCGAATTGCCAGCTTTGGAAATTCGATATTTTTTAATGTTGCTATACATTCCTTCTTAAAATTTGACGGAACACACCGAACCCAACCCCTAACCCCTCATAATATGTTTACAGGAATTATTGAAGACATCGGAAAAATCGTTGCCGTAGAGAACGATAAAGGCAATGTACACCTATATATAAAGAGCCGTTTTACGAGCGAACTGAAAATCGACCAAAGTGTGGCTCACAATGGTGTATGCCTGACGGTCGTAGGCATTTCGGACGATGTGTACAAAGTAACCGCCATTGCCGAAACGCTTGCCAAAACCCACATCGGGGCGCTCAAAGTGGGCGATGCCGTCAATCTCGAACGCGGCATGCTGCTAACCCAGCGCCTCGACGGGCACATCGTGCAAGGGCATGTCGACCAAACTGCTATCTGTACTTCAATACGAGACGAACACGGAAGCACTCGATTTACATTCTCATACGATACCCAAAGCGGAAACGTTACCATCGAAAAAGGTTCTATCACGGTCAATGGCGTAAGTCTTACCGTAACCGACTCGAAAACAGACACTTTCAGTGTAGCAATTATTCCATACACGATGCAGCACACCAATTTCAAGCATTTGAAAATAAACGATGCTGTCAATCTCGAATTTGACGTAATCGGGAAATATGTAACGAAATTACACGCCCAAAACCAACCGAAATAAAATCAACCCCTAATAATAAGTTACTATGAATATATCCGAAAGAATAAAAAAGCTAAGAGAATTGATGCGTGCCGAAAAAATAGACGCTTTTGTCGTATTCAACGCTGACCCGCACATGAGCGAATATTTGCCCAAAATATGGCAGGAACGCGAATGGATTTCAGGCTTTACGGGTTCGGCAGGCTTTGTGGTTATCACCGAAAAAAAAGCAGGACTTTGGACAGATTCGCGTTATTTTGTACAAGCGCCGATAGAACTCGAAGGTTCGGGCATCGGCTTGTTCAAAGATGGCGTGGAAGGAACCCCCGACTATGTGCGTTGGCTTTCTTCCGAATTATCATCAGGAGCAACGGTTGCCGTCAATGCCCTGACTACTTCGCATTCGCAATGGCAACATTTGCAAGAAACCTTAGCAAAGAGTTCTATTAATTTGATTGACAACCCGTTAATCAAAAAAATATGGACTGACAGACCTGACAGTGGTACAAACCCAATATTTGTGCATCCTGATACATGGGCTGGGCAGTCCGTAGCTGCAAAATTAGATGCGATACGGCAAAAATTGACCGCTCAAAAAGCTGATTTACATTTAATTACTTCTCTTGACGATGTAGCTTGGACACTCAACCTCAGGGGAAGCGATGTGGCATACAATCCTGTTTTCCTCGGCTACATCGCATTGGCTGCTGATGAAGCAATTCTTTTTGCCGATTTGAAAAAAATAGATGACAGCGTGCGTTCCCATTTGTCAAAAAATGGCGTAAAAATTAAGTCTTACGACGAATTTTTCACGTACCTGCAGTCTGTAGAAAATAAAAAAATATGGGTTGCCCCCAATGCCAATCAGGCGATTTTCGAAATAGTATCAGCAAAAAACACCTTTATTATAGCGCCGCCCCCCGGTAATCTGATGAAAGCCACTAAAAACAAAACCGAATTGGAAGGTTTCCGCAAGGTAATGGTGCGCGATGGCGTGGCGATGGTCAAATTCCTCTATTGGCTTACGCACGAAGTTGGCAACCAACCGATGAACGAATATTCCATCGGGAAAAAACTAAAAGAATTTCGTGCCGAAGGCGAAAATTTTGTTGGTGAGAGTTTCGGAAGCATCATCGGGTATCAAGGCAATGGTGCGATTGTGCATTATTCCGCAAAAGAAGAAAACTGCAAGGAAGTTTTTGCCGAAGGAAGTGTGCTGGTCGATTCGGGCGGGCAATATTTAGAAGGTACAACCGACATCACGCGTACAGTACCCCTCGGTACAATTTCACAGCAATTCATTGATGACAGTACGCTGGTTCTCAAAGGAATGATACAGCTCTCGATGGTTCGCTTTCCCAAAGGAACACGAGGCGTTCAACTTGACGCTTTCGCGAGAATGGCACTTTGGAAAAACAGCAAAGACTACGGACACGGCACGGGGCACGGCGTAGGCAGTTTTATGAACGTACACGAAGGCCCTCAAAATATCCGTAAAGATATGAATTTCCAAGATTTACAACTCGGGATGGTTTGCTCAAACGAACCTGGTTTTTACAAAGAAAATGAGTACGGCATCCGCCACGAAAATTTGGTGGCTGTTACGGAATATTCGCAAAATGAATTTGGGACGTTCTACGAATTTGAAACGCTGACGCTGTGCCCGTTTTTCAAATCGGCAATCAATGCGGAACTGCTTTCAGCGGAAGAAATACAATGGCTCAACACCTATCACAAACGCTGCGAAGAAGCGATTGCTCCGCACTTAGAAGGTAATGTAAAAGTTTGGTTTGAGAAATTGACAAGCCCGTTGGCGTAATTTCCCCGTGAAAAACGGATTTGCATACAATTAAACCCATCATTAACGTGAGTTCAACGTAAGAACTTGTTGTAAATAAACACGTTATTATATCGAACTCACGTTAGTTCTATTGACTCTCTTCAAAAAACTGTTTTAATCAAATGATTAAATAATTTGTTTTAATCAAAAAAATGTTGTATCTTTGTCCCGAATTTGATAGTGTGAAAAAATGACTGCCGCAAAAGAAACCAAGGAACTTTCCACCGAAGAAAAAATAAAAGAAGCTGCCCGCACGGTCTTCCACAAAAAAGGGTATGCCGCTACGCGAACCCGAGATATTGCGGACGAGGCGGGAATAAATCTGGCGTTGCTCAACTATTATTTTCGGAGTAAAGAAAAACTGTTCCAAC
>JAUNTM010000132.1 GCA_030538675.1 Capnocytophaga sp. | reverse complement strand
CCCCTGCTGGTACGGGCATCTTGCTCGTGTCCTTGCCCACAAAATTACAGAAAAAATTCTGCTACAACAGTTGGTTTATTATTGGCACGAGCGAGACGCTCGCACCGATAGGATTTTCAGAGCATTTTTAATTTGACTTAAATTAAACTTCGAGAATATCTGAAAAAAAACTTTAATAAGTTCTATTATAAAATCATCTCTCAAAAAAAATATCTAAATTTGGAGTTGATAAATATTACTTATTTTAATTAATGATATGAAATATTCCTTTAAAAATGATTATACGGAAGGTTGTCATCCGAAAATATTAGAAAGCCTTTTGGTAAATAATTTGAAACCAGAAAACGGCTACGGATTAGACTCTTTTTCCCAACAAGCCGAGCAGTTAATTCTTGATAAAATAAAAAATCCACAGTCGAAAGTGTATTTTGTTTCAGGAGGTACGCAAGCCAATCTTATTGTGATTTCGGCAATTCTTCGTCCGCACGAAAGCGTTATTTCCGCCGTTACAGGACATATTTTGAACAACGAAACAGCCGCCATAGAAGCCACAGGACACAAAATAAACAGCATGGAAACCACCGATGGAAAACTGAAACCAACTGATATACAGTACGTTTTGGATAGCCATACGAATATTCCTCATCAGGTAAAACCAAAGATGGTTTACATCTCCAACGCTACGGAAGTCGGGACTTTGTATTCCAAACAAGAACTGCAAGAGTTGTCGGATTTTTGTCGGCAAAAAAGCCTTTATCTCTTTATGGATGGTGCAAGACTTTCCCACGCTTTGGCAGCGGAAACCAATGATATTTCCGAAGAAGATTTGGCGAAATTAACCGATATTTTCTATTGGGGAGGAACTAAAAACGGTGCACTTTTGGGCGAAGCTATTGTGATAAATAATTTGAATTTGCAGGAAGAATTTGGGTTTCACATCAAGCAAAAAGGAGCATTGCTCGCAAAAGGTCGGTTGTTGGGAATACAGTTTGTAGAACTGAAAGAAAACGACATTTATGTACTGGCAACCCCGATGTACAATTGGTCTATACCAAGCGGATTGAAAGCCTACATAGACCAGATTATGCGGATTAACGAAACGTGGAAATTCCGCTCCGGCACGCCCGACGGCGATTATGTGGGGTTGCTGACCCACAAGAAAATGTTTCTCCTTTCCAGCAGAGGCGACACGGGCTACGGCAAGCACGAAAAAAATGCCCACATGAATTTCCAAACGACTTATTTATCGTTCATTTTCAGGATGATGGGCGTTACCGACATCACGGTCATATCGTTGGACAACGAAGAATTTGGTGGCGATTTGTTTGCCAACAGCCAAAAACAGGCGTTTAAGCAAGTGGTTGAGGTGGTTGCGGATATTTAGTTGAAAACGATTTGAGCTTGTCGAAAAAATAGAAATATTGAGTGGCGGACAAAAAGCCGAAAATTTTTCTTGCAGAAATTTCCATTCACCGATCCGGATTGATTTTGAATCAGAAAAGAAACCGCCTGTTGTTTATGAAATTTCGTCGGCCAATAATTAACGTGAGTTCGATGTAACAAGTTGTTGAATATTAGTATTTTATTTTTGAAGGAGCCCTCACCCCCAACACCTAACACTTCCTCGCTTTCGCTCACATAAGGGAGAGGGGAGCCACTCAGATGCTATTGAGCTTTTTCCCCCCTCTCCTTTGGAAATCGAAGATTCATCGAAACCAAAATCTAAAATAATAAAAATGAGATATAGGGGCTGGGGGTGAGGGAATTAAAGCGTTGATTTACAATGTTTTCTTATATCGAACTCACGTTAATTAGAATAAATGTGTATTTTTGTAGCAAAATCGTACTTTAATGAGAAATTTTCTAATAGGAATACTTGCCGCATTAGTGTTGTTTCTTGCGTATCAGTTTTTTACAAATAAAAAAAATGAGCAAGAAACGATAGAAGCCAATTCGGCATTGATACAAACCCAAATCAACAATGTGGGGAAATTGGTCGTTACCGAAGGACATTTTTCGGAAATCATTTCGTATAAAGACAGTAAAAAATATTTGCTTGACATGGTTTCGTTCGACAAAAACATCCTCGTAGTGGTCAATGCGGACGTTACCGTTGCGTATGATTTGCATAAAATACGGTACGAATTGGACGAAACCACCAAAACAGTACGCATCACCTTTCTTCCCGAAGCGGAAGTCAAAATATATCCGAACTTGAAATATTATGATATTGGACAAAGTCAGATGAATCCCTTTCGGGCGGATGACGTGGATAAAATCCGTAAAAAAATTGATGTCGAATTGCAAAAACGCATCGAAGCATCGAACCTTAAAACCAACGCTTCCAATAGGTTACTGTCCGAGTTGTCGAATTTGCTATTGCTAACAAAATCACTCGGATGGACGCTCGAATACAACGGAAACGTCATAACCACCAATGCTGATTGGAATATTAAAAATTAAGAACATTTGAAATGATTTGTTGATATAGTTTGAAATTGTCCGAGATGATTTGAACGCTTCGCTGTTTCTTACGGCAGTCGCAATTTGCATAAACACTTCATTATTCGAATCACATCAAACAGCCAAGCCTTCAAATCAATTCAAACAGCAAAGCGTTCAAACAATCCCAAACAATGAGAGAACCTCGCCATTTACAAGAAAAATTAATATTTCGAAAAACTCAAAATTCATTGCGGTCGCTGAAAATGACATTGTTTGAGCACGATTTTTTTTCCAATGACTATTTGGGATTTGCACGCTCGGAAGAAATCCGCCGTAAGGGCGAAAAAATCCTTTCGAAAAACTACCAAAATGGTGCGACCGGCTCTCGGCTGCTATCCGGAAATTATGCGTTACTAACTGAAACAGAACGGCTTATAGCTGACTATCATCGTGCAGAAAACGCCCTATTGTTCAATTCGGGCTACGATGCCAACGTCGGTTTTTTTTCGTCTGTACCGCAGCGAAATGATGTGGTGCTGTACGATGCGTTTATCCACGCTTCTATCCGGGACGGATTGCAAATGGGGGCGGCTCGTACGTACAAATTCCAACACAATGATGTAACACATTTGGAATTTCTTTTGAAAAAACATACCCAAGAAAATAGTTCGGTGTATGTGGCTACCGAATCCGTTTTTTCAATGGACGGCGACACGCCCGATTTGCACGCAATGGCATATTTGTGTGAGCGTTACGGAGCATTTTTAGTGGTTGATGAAGCTCACTCGGCAGGTGTTTTTGGCAAACAAGGCGAAGGTTTGGTGCCGCATTTAGGATTGGAAAACGCTGTATTTGCACGGATAGTTACCTACGGAAAAGCATTTGGCTGCCACGGTGCCGCGGTATTGGGGTCGGCAAATTTGATAGATTTTTTGATTAATTTTGCCCGTTCGTTTATTTACACTACGGCGATGTCGCCCCATTCGGTTGCGGTCATCAAGGCGGCTTATCAAGAAATGAAAACCACCGGCGCTATCGTTCGTTTGCATCAGGCTATAGAACATTTTCGCAATGAAATGCTGCGCACAAGATTGGCAGAACGCTTTATCCCATCACGGTCGTCCATACAGGCGTTGGTCGTATCGGGGAACAGTCGCGTAAAATCGGTATCGGCAAAGTTGCAATCACTCGGATTTGGCGTGATGCCGATACTTTCGCCCACCGTTGCCGAAGGCGAGGAGCGATTGCGTTTTTGTTTGCACAGCTACAATACAAAAGAAAGTATTTCGGCACTGGCAGATTCGATAGCCGAAGTTATTTGATTTATAACCGGTCGATTGTATAATTCAAATACTTCAAATAGCAAAAAGACTGCCCGAAACAGAGCAGCCTCTTTGCGACTGTGCCCGAAACAGGACTCGAACCTGCAAGCCGTGAAGCACTCGCACCTGAAACGAGCGTGTCTACCAATTTCACCATTCGGGCTCAAATAGGTTGCAAAAATAATAAAAGTATCCATTTCGGCAAACGAATACTTTTATTATTTCTGATTTAGCCGGTAATTTGCTATAAGAGTTTCACCACATCTTTCGCAAAATACGAAGCGATAAGGTCGGCACCGGCACGCTTGATGGCAACCGTTTGTTCCAGCATTACCGCATCGTGGTCAAGCCAGCCTTTGGCGGCAGCGGCTTTTATCATCGCATATTCGCCCGACACCTGATACACCGCCACCGGCACTTCCGACATATTTTTGACCTCGCGGACAATATCCAAATAGCACAATCCGGGTTTGACCATCACGATATCAGCACCTTCTTCAATATCCATTCGGGTTTCGCGAATCGCTTCAAGGCGGTTGTGATAATCCATTTGGTACGTTTTTTTGTCCTTCGGAATTTCCTGACTGTCCACAGGAGCACTGTCCAAAGCATCACGGAACGGTCCGTAAAATGCCGAAGCATACTTCGCACTATACGCCAAAATACCTGTGTTTGTGAAATCGGCATCTTCCAGCGATTCCCGAATGGCGAGGATTCGTCCGTCCATCATATCGCTCGGAGCAATGATGTCCGCACCGGCTTGGGCGTGCGAGAGGCTCATCTGGCAAAGAGCATCAACGGTCGCATCATTGGCAATCCGTCCGTTTTCAATGATGCCGTCGTGTCCGTACACCGAATACGGGTCGAGGGCGACATCGGTCATTACAATCATCTCGGGGACGGCATTTTTTACGGTTTTGATGGCTCGCTGCATCAGTCCGTCGGGATTAACGGCTTCCTTACCCGAATTATCCTTCAAATCATCGGGAACTTTTACAAAAAGTAATACCGATTTTAGTCCTAATTTCCATAATTCGAGGACTTCTTTTTCTAACAAATCCAAACTATACCGAAAATAATTCGGCATCGAAGCGATTTCGTCTTTTATGCCTTTACCTTCCACGACAAAGAGCGGCACGATAAAATCATCGGGACTTACAATCGTTTCCCGAACCAGACTGCGGATTGCTTCGGAGGTCCGTAAACGGCGGTTTCTTCTTAATGGGTACATATTTTTTTAATTTGAAAATTAGACAATTTGAAAATAAGATAAT